>CBDUUO010000267.1:0-5041 GCA_965370395.1 uncultured bacterium | reverse complement strand
CCAGGGCATTCGATTACGACAAAAACGGTGAATTCTGGCCTGACCCAGAGCACCAGATTACCACTGTTAGAACAAGAATGCCATATTTTAAAGTTCTTTTCAAACCTCAAATTTTATGTTAGAGCATCCGCATTATGGCCCACATCATCTGCATAGCCAACCAGAAAGGCGGCGTCGGCAAGACGACCACCGCCATTAACCTGTCGGCCGCCCTGGCGGTTTCCGAAAAAAAAACGCTGCTGGTCGATTGCGATCCTCAGGCAAATGCGACTTCGGGACTCGGCATCGATCGTTCCCGATTGGAAAAAACCCTTTATGACGGTATGCTGGGCCGGGCCGGTGCGTCAAGCCTGATCGTGGATAGTGAAATTTCCACCCTGAAGGTGATTCCGTCTGACGTCGAATTGATCGGGTTTGAAGTCGAAATGATGTCCAACCCCGATCGTGAAAAGACCTTAAAAAAACTGATTTCGGGCGTAAACCACGAATTTGACTATATTTTTTTGGACTGTCCGCCTTCTTTGAGTCTTTTGACGATCAACGCCCTCACCGCCGCTCATTCGGTATTGATACCGCTGCAGGCGGAGTACTACGCCCTGGAGGGTCTGGGGCTACTCCTCAACACGGTAAAGCGCATTAAGCGCAACCTGAATCCGGATTTAAAAATCGCCGGAATTTTATTAACCATGTTTGATAAACGCACCAATCTCGCTTACCAGGTCGCAGAAGAAGCCGAAAAATATTTCAAAGATCTGGTTTTTAAAACCATGGTGCCCAGAAACATCCGATTAAGCGAGGCGCCCAGCTTTGGAAAACCCATATTGCTGTATGATGCCACATCCGCCGGCGCCCAGAGCTATTTTGAACTGGCCAGAGAAATTATTAATAACTAACCGGGGAATGACATGCAGAAGAAAAAAACCATTGAAGCATCTGCCAGCCGCCCGACCAAACGCAAAAAACAGGCTCTGGGAAGAGGTTTGGCTGCACTCATCCCGGAAATTGAGAAATCGCAGGAACGTTCCAAAGATTTTTTTTACTGTGAAATTGAACTGATCCGGTCCAACCGGTTTCAGCCGCGCATGCAGTTTGCCGAAGATGAATTGGCGGAGCTTTGCCAATCAATTAAAGAACAGGGCATCCTGCAACCGCTTCTGGTCCGTGAAGAAAACGATGGTTTCGAGCTGATTGCCGGTGAAAGGCGTTTGCGAGCGGCAAAAAAAGCCGGGCTCACCCAGGTGCCGGTTGTCATCAAGCGTATCGAGGATTCCAAACTGCTGGAGCTATCGATTGTCGAAAATATCCAGCGCGCCAATTTTAACCCCATCGAAGAATCTGAAGCCTACCACCATCTGATCACCGAATTCAATCTGACGCAGGATGAAGCCGCAACGCGGGTGGGCAAAAGCCGATCCGCGGTTGCCAATTTTTTGAGATTGCGACAGCTGCCCGAACCAATTAAAACCAGCATGCAGGAGGGCAAGTTGACAATGGGGCACGCCAGGGCGCTGTTGGGTATCGAAAATTCAACCCAGCAAATGGCTGCATGGCGGGCGGTGGTTAAAAAGAACCTGTCGGTCAGGGAAACCGAAGACCTGATTCGGTCTTTGAAAGACGAGAAGAAAAAACCGAAGGTGGGCCGAAAAAGCACTGAGGACCTTCACCTGCTGACCCTGGCGGATGATCTCTCGCGGCATTTTGGCACCAAAGTGGTCATCAAACGGCGGGGCCAGGCCGGTAGGGTTGAAATTGAATTTTACAGCAATGACGATTTAGACCACCTGATTGAGCGTCTGCGACAAACCAAATTCTAGAAATGTCCATTCATATCATCATAGATGGATATAACCTTATCCGCCAATCAACAACTCTGAGCATATTGGATCAGCAGGACATCATGCTGGGTCGTGAAGCGCTGGTGGATATGTTGGCGGCTTACCGCAAAATAAAACCCCACCGGATTACGGTGGTCTTTGATGGCCCCCACGGTCCGGTTTTTTTACCGCAACGCAACCGGCAAAAAGGAATCTCCATGCGGTTTTCTCGAAGAGGAGAGTCGGCGGATGATGTGATCAAACGCATGGCGCACAGGGAACGCGAAAAGGCTCTGGTGGTCAGCTCGGATCGGGAAGTCGCCGATTCTGCGGCCGCCTGTGGCGCAGCAACGATCAGTGCTCAGCAGTTCGAAGCTAAAATCGAAATGGCCGCACACCTCGACAACCCCATCAACGAAGCCGAAGATTCTCAGGGCTGGATCCCCACCACTAAAAAAAAAGGCCCGTCCCGCAGATTGCCCAAAAAACAGCGGCGCAACCGCATGAAAATTAAAAAGCTCTGAAATGAAAATCATTATTGCCAAAACTTCCGGATTTTGCATGGGCGTTCGCCGGGCGGTTGAAATGGTGCTGGATGCCCCTGAGGAGCACCTGAATCCAATTTCGACATATGGCCCGCTGATTCATAATCCTCAAGTTCTTGAAATTTTGAAAGAAAAAGGTATATCCGCTATCAATGAACCCCCTCAACAGGGCTCGGGTACGGTACTCATCCGGGCCCATGGCGTACCGCCGGAGACCCGGGATCAGCTCGAAGAAGTCGGCTTCAACGTTATCGATGCAACCTGCCCGCGGGTAATAAAGGTGCAGACGATTATAAAAAATCACTTGAAGAAAGGATTTGCATCCATAATCGTCGGTGACAAGAATCATCCGGAAGTTATCGGTTTGCGCGGTTATGGCGGTGATAAAAGCTATGTCGCCAAAAATGTAGATGAACTGAAAGCGTTTCCCCGGTTTGAAAATGCCATTATCGTCGCTCAAACGACACTCAACACCCAACTCTGGCATGCTGTAAAAAAATGGGCCGCCGACAACCACCCGCACTATAAAGTTTTTGAGACCATCTGCGATTCTACTAAACGTCGACAGGCAGAGGTTCAACGCCTGGCTGAATCAGTGGATGCCGTCATTGTCGTGGGCGGCCGCAGCAGCGGCAATACTAAAAGACTGGTTGATATTGCCCGCCAGACCGGCAAGCCGGCCTTTCACATCGAAAGCGATACGGATCTGATCGACATGGATCTGGAAGCGCTGACTGGCGCCCGCCAGATCGGCATAACCGCCGGTGCATCCACACCCAACTGGGTCATCAAAAAAGTCTACCGGGCTTTGGAAGCCTTACTTTTCAAACGCAAACAGGGTTGGCGGCGGGTTCTATTTGAAATCCAGCGAGCGCTGTTGTTGACCAATATTTATGTGGCCGTCGGTGCCGGCGCATTGTGCTATGCCTGTAACAAACTTCAGGGAATTGATCAGACCTTTCCCTATATTTTAATTTCGATGCTGTATGTTCAATCCATGCATATCCTCAATCATCTGACAGACACCCGTGCCGACCGATTCAATGATCCCGACAGGGCCAAATTTTATGATCGTCACAAAACCCTGCTCGCAATATCAGCGTTGCTTTCGGGCGGAGCCGGGCTGATCATCGCTTATAATATTGGTCTATTTCCATTTTTGGCCCTGTTGATCATGAGCCTTTTGGGACTCTCTTACAACCTGAAGATGGTACCGGAATGGCTGGCAGACATCAAATATCGCAAAATAAGGGATATTCCCGGCTCGAAGACGCTTTTGATTGCCATTGCCTGGGGCATGGTAACCGCTGTTCTGCCGCCATTATCCAAATTCGGCACCATCAACTGGATAAATGTTCTGGTGGCGTTGTGGGCGGTCGGGATGGTATTTGTCAGAACCGCCTTTTTTGATTTACTCGACATGCAAGGCGATCGGCTTGTCGGTAAAGAGACCATCCCGATTCTTCTGGGAGAAAAGCGGTCAATGCGCATTCTTAAAATAATATTGATTGTATTGCCCGCGACATTGGTTTTTTCGAGTGCTTTTCAACTGACCTCAAGCCTGGGATTTTTCCTGATCATATGTCCCCTGCTGATATCGATTATTATTTTTACGTATGAACGGGCCCTGATGTTTCCGGGTATTCGACTGGAATTTTTGCTTGAAACCCAGTTTCTCTTGGCGGGCATCATTTCCTTCGCATGGGTTTGGATCACTTAACGATCTTTTTTTAGCTTAAATTCGGCCTCTTTTCCGGCCAAAAGTCGTTTCAAGTTATCCCCATGACGGATAAAAATAAAAAGGGCGACGATACCGGCGGCGGCGGTCATTATGGCGGAATCAGCGGTTATCCATACCGCAACCGGCAGGGCCGCCGCGGCTGAAAGAGATCCAACTGAAACCCGCCGGGCCACAAGCAGCATGGCAATGAAAACGCCGACTGCGGCCAGAACTGCCGCAGGTGAAACCACCGCAAAACATCCAGCGGCGGTGGCAACCCCCTTGCCGCCGTCGCGAAATTTTAGATATATGGGGAAAAGATGGCCTGAAAATGCGGCCAGCGCAACGGCCGACAGATAAACATCACCGTATCCGTCGGCCGGGCCAAATGCCAGAAGCGCCAGATAAACCGGAACAGCGCCTTTTAAAATATCGCCGGCCAATGTCAGCAAACCCGGTATCACCCCGGTTTCCCGCGTCACATTGGTCGCCCCGATATTTCCACTGCCCTTCAGCCGGATATCATCGCGGGCAAAGATGCGGCTTAAAATCAGGCCCCAGGGGATGGAGCCCAGCAGATACGCTAATAGGAGCAGCCCGCTAAACGTCAACGCGGCATATGTTTTCGATCCCGGCATTTAAGGCCCTTAATAATTATTTTTGCGCTTTTTATGGCAAAATTTCTTCGTACCAACCGCTTACCGGATTCATGGTAGCGGAATACTGGAATGGTGGAATAGTGGAATAATGGGTTTTAATCGGAATACGATCTCTTAAATTTAAAAATTGATCTGATCCCTATTTATGACCCAATATTCCAGCTTTCCAATATTCCAACATTCCAAAGTGTTGCATGCAGGCGCGTTATGGATAATACAATGATTGCCTGTTTGGTTCCCCGATAAACCGGGATTTCCGCTTCGCTCCAACCGGCTCGTCCGGGTTAGGGTTATACCATCATA
>CBDUUO010000266.1:0-5052 GCA_965370395.1 uncultured bacterium | reverse complement strand
CTGATTTCCCGACACCTGACACCTGAAACCTGCATCTTGCACCCCGCAACCCGCAACGCGGGTCTATCCACTCAAGCACGGTTTTCTGGCAGCTGAGGTTTCATCCAATCTTCTGCGTTTGGTCTTCCGGGGAGCGGTATGCAGCAGTTCAGGCTGGTCCTGAGCTTCTTTGGCGATCGCCTTCAACGATTCAATAAACAGATCAATGTCTTCCTTGGATTCGGTCTCTGTGGGCTCGATCATGATGGCGCCGGAAACGACCAGGGGGAAATAGATCGTCGGCGGATGAAATCCGTAATCCATCAGCCGCTTGACCATGTCCAGGGTTGTCACCTTATACGGCTCCTGGAGTTTATCTGAAAAAACACATTCGTGCATGCAGGGCCGGTCGTAAGGCAGGTGAAACGTGCCTTTTAGATTTTCTTTAATATAGGCGGCATTTAAAACCGCCAGCTGGCTGGCCTTTTTCAGACCTTCGGGCCCCATACTGAGAATATAACTGTAAGCGCGGATTATCACCCCGACATTGCCGTAAAAAGCGTGCACTTTCCCGATGGAATCGGGGAAATCTTCGGCCAACTCATATTTTCCGTTTTTGTTGACCACCCGGGGTACCGGTAAGAACGGCTCCAGGTGTTTGCGAACGCATACCGGACCTGAACCGGGGCCCCCGCCGCCATGCGGGCTTGAAAACGTTTTATGAAGATTCAGGTGCAATACGTCGATACCCAGGTCTCCCATGTTGGCGATACCCATTACGGCATTCATATTGGCGCCGTCACCATAAACCAGTCCCCCTTTGGCATGGACGATGTCGGCCACCGCTTTAATATTTTCTTCAAAAAGGCCCAGCGTATTGGGGTTGGTGACCATGATGCCGGCGGTGTCCTCATCCATCCCTTCATCAACCGCCTGCGGTGAGAGTACGCCTCTATCATTTGACTTTACCAGAACCGAACGGTATCCGCACAAAGATGCACTGGCTGGATTGGTGCCGTGGGCCGTATCCGGGACAAGAATCTTTGAGCGCGGTTTTCCCTTGCGCTTGTGATAGGCGTAGAAGAGAAGCATACCGGTCAGTTCGCCCTGGGCACCGGCAGCCGGTTGCAGGGTTGTGGCATCCATGCCGGTGATTTCCGTCAGATATTGCTCCATTTCAGACATGAGCTTGAGCACTCCCTGTGAAAGGGACTCCGGCAGCAGCGGGTGCGCCAGGGCAAATCCCGGCTGGGCGGCTTGTCTTTCATTGGTCTTGGGATTGTATTTCATGGTGCACGAGCCCAGCGGATACATCCCGGAATCGACTGAAAAGTTCCACTGGGAAAGCCGGATATAATGGCGCACAATATCGACTTCGCTCAGGTCTGGAAAATCCGGGCCGCTACCTTTCAAGTTCTCATCAACCGGCTGTTGTTTAACGTCGCGGCGGGGCATCGAAAAACCGGTTCGACCTTTTTTCCCCTTTTCCCACAGCAGCGGCTCGTTAAACATTAATCCGGTGGTGCCTGCGGTTTCTTTCATTTTTTTATCTCCTGGACCAGGGCATCCATATCCGCCTTGGTGATTGTCTCCGTTACGCACAACAGATAATGATTTTTAAGCTCCGGGTAAAACCCAACCAGCGGTAAACCGGCAATCATTTTTTTCTGCAACAGGCGTTGATAGGTTTTCTTGAAGCCGGCCGGAAATTCAACTACAAATTCATTAAAGGTCGCCCGGGAAAACGGCAATTTAAACCCCGCCCGGGCTAAAGCGTTTTTTAGATACTCGGACCTGTCGTAATTGAGCTGCGCGAGTTCTTTGAAACCGGAACCGCCGAGGGTCGCCATGTACATGACGGCAGCCAGCGCACAGAGACTGTTATTTGTGCAGATATTGGAGGTGGCCTTTTCACGCCGGATATGCTGCTCGCGCGTGGACAATGTGAGTACATGGCCTCTGTTGCCATCCAGATCAACCGTCTGGCCCACCAGTCTTCCCGGCATATTGCGGACATATTTCATTTTTGTGGCAAACATCCCCAGCCCCGGCCCACCGAATGAACGCGGGATGCCCAGACTCTGCCCTTCGCCGCAGGCGATATCGGCGCCGCATTGGCCGGGGTTTTTATAAAGGCCGTAAGCCAGTGGCTCACTGAAGCCTACCACCAGCAGGGCCTTTTGGTTCTGAAGCGTTTGTGCAATGTCCTCCAGGTTTTCCATACAACCCAAAAAGTTCGGCGACTGCACGGCCAGCCCCCCCAAATCATCCATATCTTTAAGCGGGCTCAAATCGGTGGTGCCGTCGCTCAGATACGGCAGCTCCCTGATCTCAAAATCGGTGGGTTCAAAATAGGTCTCAAGCACCCGCCGGTACAGGGGATGAACGGCGCGGGAGACGGCCACTGCCTTTTTCCTGGAAATTCGAATGGCCATTAACATTGCTTCAGCCAGCGAAGAGGCGCCGTCCCATTGAGATGCATTGGCGACCTCCATGCCCAGCAGGCGGCAGGTCAGGGTCTGGTACTCATATATGGCCTGCAGAGTCCCCTGACTCAGCTCGGGTTGGTAGGGGGTGTAAGCGGTAACAAATTCTGAACGGCCCAGTAAAAATGAAACCACCGAAGGAACATAGTGCTCATAACTGCCGGCCCCCATAAATACCTTATATTCCGGTGAGACCGCCATGCTGCCGGCCAGTTCATCCATATGGTCGTTTAATTCCCACTCTGTTAAATGTTCCGGAATATTGAGCGCTTCCCTGCGACGGCAATCTTCAGGGATATGGGCAAAAAGCCCTTCGAGGCTATCAATCCCAACCGCCTTTAGCATGGCAGCGATCTCTTCCGCAGTATGTGGTAAGTAACGCATGCTGGTCATGGTTATCCTTTCAGCGTTGCAAGATAAGCATCATTGTCCATAAGGTCATCCAGCTCAGCGGGGTTTTCGGCTTTGATTTCGATCATCCACCCGTCGCCGTAGGGCGCGTTGTTTACTTTTTCGGGTGATTCTTCCAGAGACGAGTTGATGGCAACGACCTCACCGGCGACCGGCAGATAGAGTTCGGAGACCGCTTTAACCGACTCCACCGTGCCGAATTCTTCCCCTTTGTCAAAGGTATCGCCGACCTCCGGCAATTCTACGAAAACAATGTCGCCCAGCTGGTCCTGGGCATAATCCGTGATACCGATTTTGACCTTGTCACCTTCGGACCGGACCCATTCGTGGGATTCGTCATAACGCACATCATCGGGAAAATTTAATTCATTTAATTCTTTCATACTGCTCCTCCTTGTATTTTTTTCACTTTCTTAACAGGCTAATATATATTTCCAAACTTCAATTGAAGATAGTCAACCATTTGGCGATTGAGAAAATATAACAATAAACCGATTTTGCCGGGAAAAACATAAAAATATAAATAAGATTCGATGATTCTGTCAATTAATTTTTATACAATATCATCAAAATAATTTTTTAGCGGACATCTTGTTTTTAGTGGCTCGTTTATTTTGGATCCGAAAAAATGACCGGGGTGGGTGTTATGCCTGTTATTGATGATCTCGTAAAAAGCCTTTTCGTCGGTCATTGCGAGGAGTAAGGCGATGAAGCAATCTCATGATTTCAAGCCGTTAACGCAAATGAGATTGCTTCGCTACGCTCGCAATGACATCGAAAGGGACTTTTTGCGAAACCGTCATTATTGGACAAGTGGAAGATTCCCACCGTTGAGACATAGAACGCTTGGGTCGAAACCATAGCCTGATTTTTACGGGAATAAAGTTGATAAATATTTTTCCATGTGTTATGGACCCAATCATTTTTATTACCTTTCCAAAGCGCATTTTGACAATCCGTAAATCGATTATTAACCGAAGTGAAAAGGAGGTTTACAATGAAAAAAGGATTACTATTAACAGGCATTATTTTTTGTGTCGCGGTGGTTGTGGCATTTTATGCCTGCGGGCCCAAAGGGCCTGAAACCATCAAGATCGGTATCAATGCCCCCATTACCGGTGACATTCCCAAAGTGGGCGAGGGCACCAAGTTTGCGGCTGAGATGTGGCTTGAGGATATCAATGCCGCCGGGGGCCTCGAAGTCGGCGGGAAAAAGTATAAAGTCGAGCTGGTCATCGAGGACAATGAGTCCAAGGCGGAGTCGGCGCTGAAGGTCACCACCAAGCTGATCACCGAGGATGAAGTGCTGGCGATTGTCGGTCCGCAGTCATCCAAACAGGCCGTGCCTGCCGGCGGGAAAGCCAATGAGATGAATACACCGATGATCAGCCCCTGGTCGACCAACCCCGATACGACCAAAGATCGGCCTTATGTATTCCGCGGCTGCTTTCTCGACCCGTTCCAGGGGCCGGTCGCGGCCAATTTCATTCGAGACGAATTTGGTTTTAAAAAGGCGGCGGTTCTTTATGACGTTGCCAGCGACTACCCCAAGGGTCTGGCTGAATTTTTTAAAGAGGCCTGGGAGAAAAATAACGGTCCCGGTTCGGTGGTGGCTTTTGAAAGCTTTACCACCAAGGACGCCGATTTTAGTTCGCAGCTGACTAAGATCACCAACTCGGGCGCTGAGGTGCTGTTTACGCCCCAGTATTATAATGAAGTCGCCCTCATCGTGCAGCAGGCCCATCAGTTGGGCTGGGATAAACCGATTGTCGGCAGTGACAGCTGGGGTTCGGCTGAGACCGTAAAGCTCTGCGGCAAAGACTGTTATGGGCTGTTTTTCAGTACCCATTACGCATCAGCCGCTGCCACCGGAGCCACCAAAGAATTTATTGATCGCTATAATGCCAAACACGGGTATGTGCCCGATGATGTCGGCGCTTTGACCTGGGACAGCATGCTTATTATCCAGCAGGCCATTCAGGACACCGGTGGTCTTAGTGGTGATATCAAAAAGGACCGTGTCGCAGTCCGTGATGCGCTGGCCAAGATCAAAAAATTTGCCGGCATCACCGGCAATATGGACTTTACCGAAGATGGCGACCCGATTAAATGTGCCGTGATCGTTAGGATCAGCGATGCCGGTGAATTCGAGTTCTACAAGTCGGTTTGCCCGTAA
>CBDUUO010000265.1:0-5062 GCA_965370395.1 uncultured bacterium | reverse complement strand
AATTGTATTGGATGTTGAAATCTGCACTTAATTGGAGGTTTCGAAATTTCATATTAATAGCCGAAATCCATCATCCACCTATTTTTTATATTGCGTTAAGTAATCCAAAAATCTGGATGTTTAGGATTCATTTAATTTAATAACAAAACTTATATCAAACTTTTAAATCCGCTTTTTTAAGGCATGCCGATTACAAAGACTTTTTTCCTTTTTATTCTCTTTCGTATAACATTTAGTTTCAAATGGCCTATCTAAATAACAAAGCGAACAAAATCATCTGATTAAACACCCCTAAGGAAATAAAAGGACGAAAAACAAATCTGTCGAGGGATGAACGTTGCGCTGCCCGATATGGATTATTTTTTGTCGATGGGCAGTCTCAGAAATTTGCATAATTTCGGCAAGACATTTGAAAAGATGATCGTGTGAGCGTTAAACGGTTGCTGATCAAGCTATCGTCCACCTGAAACGGGCAGGTGCATAAGCATTTTGGTTGCTATGTGTCTACAGTTCTGATGCGTTTCCCCTTTCGGACCACATGGCGCAGGGGATTTGAGCCAATACGGTAAGCCAGCTCAGCTGGTTCGGAAATGTTCCAGATCACAAAATCCGCGTCCTTGCCTTGCTCAAGAGTACCGATTGTATTGTGAAGCCCCAGCGCCTTGGCACCGTTGCGGGTAATTCCCGCAAGAGCTTCTTCCGGTGTCAGTCGAAATAGCGTGCAGGCCATGTTGAGCATAAGCAGAAGTGATTCAGTGGGGCTGCTGCCCGGGTTGCTGTCCGTAGAAAGCGCAATGGGGACCTCGTAACGGCGCAAAAGATCTATGGGAGGCACTCTTGTTTCACGCAGGAAATAAAAGGCGCCGGGTAACAGAACCGCGACTGTGCCACTGTCGGCCATGGCCTTAACCCCTTCTTCAGAGGCATATTCCAGGTGATCTGCCGAAAGGGCACCATACCTCGCGGCCAATGCAGCACCCTGCAGGTCCGAAAGCTGTTCGGCATGTAGCTTGATGGCCAGGCCAAAGTTTTTTGCGGTTTTGAAAACCCGTTCAGTTTGTTCGGGAGTAAACCCGATGCTTTCACAAAAGGCATCTACGGCTATGGCCAGCTGTTGCGCGGCGACCTGTGGCATGACCTCATTGCACACGAAGTCGATATACCGGTCGCTTTGGCCCTCATACTCGGGAGGCAACGCGTGAGCGCCGAGAAAGGTCGGCACGACCGTTACCGGATATCTTTCTCCCAGCTGGCGGGCTACGCGCAACATGCGCAGTTCGGTTTCGAGATCCAGCCCATACCCGGATTTTATCTCCACTGTGGTTACGCCCTCTTGCAGAAGAGATGCAAGCCGGAGAGCACTCTGTTTAAAAAGGGACTCATCATCAGCTTCGCGAGTAGCGGCGACCGTCGACCTTATTCCGCCACCCTGGCGGGCGATTTCTTCATAGGTAGCCCCCTGTAAACGCAATTCAAACTCGCGCGCTCGGCTACCGCCGTAAACAAGATGGGTATGACAATCGATAAGACCCGGCGTAATCCAGCCACTGTCGCCGTCATAAATCTCGACGGCGTTTGATTCTACTGCCCGGGGTATCTCATGTCTTTTCCCTATCCAGGCGATCTTTTGCCCGCTTACAGCAAGAGCGCCATTTTCTATCATGCCGTAAGGACCGGATTGTGTCATCGTTGATAGATGGACATTGATCCATAGCGAATCGATTTTTTCATAAGCAGGATTTTGGGTAGAATTCATGGCGATTCTCTGTTTTGAATTTACCGGGCAATTTGCGAGTAATATCACGGGCCAAAATGCTTCCAACAGCATTTTTGGCTTTAATTTTTGCAAGACTTCTTTTCATTATTTTAACAACTCATGCGCAATTCGATTTAAGCATACCTGGGTGGTGCCACCCCCCATTGACCAGCCCCTAACATCCCTGTAATAGCGTTCTACTTCATAGTCCGTGGTATAGCCATACGCACCGTGTAATTGTATCGCCTGGTCACAGACCCAGACGGCCATTTCATTGGCAAACTTTTTTGCCATGGAGGCCTCTTTGGCGATCATTTTGCCTTTTTTTTCTTTAATCAGCGCATCGTAAATTAAAAGACGCGCTGCCTGGATCTTGATGGCCATTTCAGCCAAAGTCCAGCGAATCCCCTGAAGCTCCGCAATCGGTTTGCCGAACTGAACCCGCTCTTTGCAATATCTCAGCGTTCGTTCATAGGCTCCTTGAGCGAAACCGACACAAAAAGCCGAATTGCCGCAGCGTTCAGAATTGAATTCATTCATCATGGCCTTAAACCCTGTGCCCCCTGCCGGGATCAACAGGTTTTCCTTAGGAACTTTAACATCTTCAAAAATGATCTCATCAAGACTCGAGCAGTGCCGTCCCATCAGCTCCTCTGTCCTGCCGATCGAAACCCCGGGAGTATCGCGATCGACGATAAACATGGCGATACCCTTTGACGGTTTTGAAAGATCTCTTTTCGTTTTGGCCAGTACGATAAGTACACTAGCGATTCTTCCATTGGAAATAAATACTTTTCTACCGTTAAGCAGGTAATATCCGTCTTTTTTTTCAGCATATGAAGACATATTGCCGGCATCTGATCCGGCATTCGGTTCGGTTTGACAGTAGGCGCCGATCTTTTTGCCGGAGGCCATGTCGGGCAGATATTTTCTTTTCTGATCTTCAGTGCCCTGATGTACGATGGCACGACAACAGGCGGAGACATGGGTGAGCGGAATGGAGACACCGGACCTTCCCATTTCTTCGCACAGGATTGCCAGGTCGATCATAGAACCGCCGGCACCGCTATATTCCTCAGGCACCAAAAGGCCCATAAAACCCATCTCTGCCAGATAGCTGTAATATTCATCCGGGTACTTCCCTTCTTTCTCCCACGTCTTGACATTCGGGGTGATTTTATCCTCGGCAAACTTTCTTACCGCATCCCGGAACATTATATTCTCTTCACTTAACACACTGTCGATCATACCGTTTTCCTCTTATTGAAATATTAATAGTACCGCTTCTAAAGAGCTGAAAAGTAGTGGTTGCAACAATCAGGCCACGGCATCTAATATATTATTTTTATTGGTGTTTTTTAAATAACTAAAAAATCAGCGGCCTTTTTTGTTTCATTTGTATACAACCTGTGATCTATGTGAGATTATTTTATTTAGATATGAATTAGAACGCCTTCCGGCTGTCACCCCATTTTTCGGCAGCATCTGATCTGTTATTGCTGTTTTAAGAAATTCTCTTGTTTCTGGCATTGCCAGATATGTTTATAATTTAAACAATGACCTGGATTCTTGTCGGGAGCGCTGGATTTTTGTTTATTATCTATACAATTTATCAGGTATGCATTCAGCTCAAAAAATAGAACTATCTGTAATTGGGTCATATTTAAGCCAAAATTTCTATTGGCATAAGGATTGCATTTATTGAGTAAATCAGAACCACTCCGGTACGCTAAAGATGCTGCCTGCAGGTTGAAATAGATGCGATCTTGTGGGATAGACGATCCATCGCCTTGAAGTCTTGGCCGCATACAGCCTTTCGATTAAAAAGAGGAGGTTGGATAATGGGTATAATGCCGTTGGGAGGGAGAACCATCGAGGTTCTCAGTAAAGAAGACATCCAGGCAGTGCACCAGGCGGTCCTTAAACTCTTGAAAGATCCGGGGGTTAGGATACGACATGAAGAAGCATTGGACATCTTCAAGCGCGGTGGAGCTGAGGTAGATCTGAAAAAACAGATAGTTCATATACCGCCATCACTGGTTGAGTATGCCCTGAATCACGCCCCCCGCTATATGACCGTGTGCGGGAGGGACCCCAAATACGACCTCAAGTCAGCTAACGGGATACATTACAGCGGCGGTCATGGAGCGACCTTCATAATTGATTTTGATACCGGTGAGCGCAGGCCCGCTACAAAAAAGGATCTGGAAACCAATGCAAGGGTCCACGACGCTCTGGAGAACACCCATTTTATTTTTCCCGAAATCTATCCCCAGGATGTTCCCGAAAAAGCGTTAGATCGACATATTTCCCAGGCCTTGCTCAGTAACACGGTAAAACCGATAATCGCAACGGCTTACAGCGGTGAGGGTGCGAAAGATCTGCTTAAGATGGGAATTGCCATCGCCGGAAGCAAAGAAGCCTTGCGTCGAAGGCCGATGTTCACAGTTAGCCTCGGGATGATAAGCCCGTTCAGTTTTGAACCGAACAGAGTAGATGTACTGCTTGAAATGTGTCGATTCGGTCATCCTTTTCAGGTCTATACGATCCCTTCAACGGGCACAACATCCCCGGTGACGCTTGCCGGCACCCTGGCGTTAATGACAGCGGAACTCCTTTCCGGGCTAGTACTGACGCAGTTGGTCAATCCAGGCGTACCCGTCAGGTTAATGGGTTATGCCGGAACTTCAGACATGCGGACGGGTGAATTCACTTTCGCATCCCCGGAAAAAACACTAATGGCCGCTGCTCTGGCCCAGATGCTGCGATATTATGGGGTGCCTCAGGGTGTCCATGGTTCAACAACCAGGACCAATGTTCTGGATGCGCAAGCAGGCTATGAGACCGGTATTTTAAATTTGTTCTCGGCCTTATCCGGGAGTGATGTCATAATCGAATGCACTTCGGCGTCTCTGGAAAACACGGCCGCATCAGTTCCGGAACAGGCCATTATCAGCAACGAGATTTGCAGCTATATCAACCGCATATTGCAGGGAATCGAGGTCAACCCCGATACCCTGGCGATTGATGTCATCAGAGAGGTTGGCCCGGGCGGTGAATATCTGACTCACGATCATACCATGGAATATTTCAAGTCCGAACAATGGGATGCCAAACTGGGCAACCGGATGACAAGAGATCACTGGGAAGAGAAAGGCTCCATGGACATACGGGCCAGAGCAAGGGAGCAGTATAAGAAAATCCTGGCCACACATCAGCCCAAACCGCTTGATCCTGAAGTGCAAAAAAAGCTCCAGAATATCGTTGAGCAGGCTGAAGCTTGATATTCTCTCCGACCGGTAAAGG
>CBDUUO010000264.1:0-5068 GCA_965370395.1 uncultured bacterium | reverse complement strand
CGCTCCCACAGATAGTTTATCTAATGGTAACTTGGACTTTCCAGATAAGCAGGTTATATTATTTCCATTGAATTGAACAAGGAGGTAAGCGTATGAAAGGTATGGGCAATATGATGAAACAGGCCCAGAAGCTCCAATCGCAGATGTTAAAGCTGCAGGAAGAAATGGCCGGGAAAACAGTGGAAACCACAGCCGGCGGCGGCATGGTGAAAGTTGTCGCCAACGGCAAACAGCAAATCGTTTCCATCCAGATTGAAAAAGAGGTGGTCGATCCTGAAGATGTGGAGATGCTCCAGGATTTAATACTGGCCGCTGCAAATGAGGCACTGACCAAATCCCAGGAAATGGTTGCCGCTGAAATGAGTAAATTAACCGGTGGCCTGAATATTCCGGGTATAATGTAAAAAAAAAGTTTGATTGGTTCGATTGGTTGTATTTGTTAAATTGGTTTGCGCTAATTGGCATGGTGCTGCTAAAAGTGGGCATCAATCAATCGCTATCGCATGTTTTTCTTTTAACCAATTAAACCAATAAAACAAATAAAACCAATAAAACGATAATTCCTATGAGCCATTACCCTCCATCGATCATCAATTTAATAAAAAGTATTGCCAAACTGCCCGGAATTGGAGAAAAGACCGCAGAACGACTGGCCATGCACATCCTGCGCTCACCCCGCAAAGAAGCCGAGCGATTATCGAACGCTATAATGGAAGCCAAAGAAAAGGTGCGCTTATGCAAGCGGTGCTATGGTCTCAGCGACGATGAATTTTGCAAAATCTGTGCGGATCCGACCCGAGATGCTTCCCTTTTATGCGTTGTCGAACAGCCGGCTGACATGGTGGCAATGGAAAAATCAGGAGCCTTCATCGGGCGGTATCATATATTGTCCGGCGTGCTGTCTCCCATGAACGGTGTAGGGCCTGACGATATTCGCTTGGGCGAGTTGATCGCAAAGATTGAAAGCAACCAGATCAAAGAAGTGGTGCTGGCCACCAGTACGACTGTGGAAGGTGAAGCGACCGCTTCCTATATTGCAGAGCGTCTGGCAAAGTATCCGGTAAAGGTGACGCGCATCGCCTCCGGTGTGCCGATCGGAGGCGATTTGAAATATGTGGATCAGGTCACATTGAAAAAAGCCATGGAGGCTCGCCATGACCTCTGATGCGGTGACGCCGCAAGATTTGTTTGCCTGCCAGAATTGCGGGCACTGCTGTAAAGGGTATGGCGGCACCTATATCACCGAGTCTGAGATTGACGATATCTGTCGGTATCTGGGCCTGGATCGCAAACGATTTATGCGGAGCTACTGTCAGATTTCCGGAGGCAAGCTGCTGGTTGCCCAGGCTGAAAACGGTTATTGTATATTCTGGGATCAGCTGTGTACGATTCATCCGGTTAAGCCTCACATGTGTCGTAAATGGCCCTTTATCGAAAGTATCCGGGTGGATGCCGGAAACTGGCAATCCATGGCGGTTTCTTGCCCCGGCATGCGGACCGATTTTAGTGACGATCAGATACAAAAGTGCGTCCACGATATTATTAAGAAATCCCTTTAAGATCACCATTTATTATGATTGGTATATTCGATTCAGGCGTCGGCGGTTTAACCGTTGCCAGAGCGGTCATGAAGCAAATCCCGGGATATGACATTGTGTATTTCGGCGATACGGCGCATACGCCTTATGGGACCAAAAGCTCCGAAACAGTGATCGGCTACACCATAAATAATATTGAATTTCTTTTGAGCCAGGGAGCCGAGCTCATCGTCATTGCATGTAATACCGCTTCAAGTGTTGTTACGGCCCCGGTTCTCGAACGATTTTCTGTTCCCATTTTTGAAGTGATCACGCCGGCAGTTGAGCTTGCGGTCCAAGCATCAAAGAATCTTAATTTCGGCATAATTGGCACCCGCGCAACCATAACCAGTGGTATTTATGAAAAAAAAATTATTGAAAACCAACCCCGAGCCAGGGTCTATTCAGTTGCCTGTCCGCTTCTGGTGCCCCTGGTTGAGGAGGGGTGGCTGAATAAAGCGGAGACGGCAATGATCGTAAAAAAATATCTGCAGCCCCTGAAAACCCGCCAGATCGACACGCTCATATTGGGTTGTACCCATTATCCCCTTCTGAAAAAAGTCATTCAAAGAAAAATCGGAAGGCGTGTTCAATTGATCGATTCCTCCCTCAGCGTCTCCAATAGCGTTAAAGCTTTTCTTGCCGCTAACACCGAAATCGACCGGCGGCTGGGCCGCAATGACCACCTGACGCTTTTTGTGTCCGATGTGACCGATCAGTTCAAGAAGATTGCGGAAATGACATTGAAAACAAATATCACCTTTGAGTGCGTCAGAATATAAAACCCTAACCCGGATCTGCCGAAGGCGGAGAACAAATTGCCACAAAGGCACCAAGACACAAAGCGAAACGCGTAACTTTTTGGTTAATATTCATCTTTGCGTCTGGTGTCTTGGTGGCGTAAATGTTTTGCCATAAAATGTCGTAGATCCGCCTCTGGAGGGCAAAAAAATTATTTCTAAGGTACTAATTGATCGTAAACAATAATGAAAAACAGGGATAATGAGAGATCAGGAAAAATCCAGGCTGCAACTTATTAGGGAACTTTTGGAATTTCGGGAAGCGGCGAGTCAGTTAGAATCCCGACACCGGCGTGTAGAAGAGGCTTTGAAGGAGAGCCAGCAGCAACTGCAACAAGCTCAAAAAATGGAAACGCTGGGCACTCTGGTGGCCGGAGTCGCCCATGAAATTAACAATCCGATTAACCTGATCATGTACAATCTGCCGTTGATTCGAAAAATCTGGTCCGATTTTCTACCGATGTTGATGGAACAAAAAAAAATTTTTCCAGATCAAAAATTTGGCGGTTTTACCTATGAATTTTTAGAAGATAATTTGCCCCAGCTGATTGCGGATATGGATATGGCGGCGAATCGCGTGGCTAAAATCGTTTCCGATCTGAAGAATTTTTCCAAACAATCAAATGTTGCCGAAAAGTCAGCATTGCAGGTGAATACAGCCGTTAAAAATGCCCTGAGGCTGGCGCAAACGACACTGAGAAAATCAGGGGTGCACATTGAACTTGAACTGGCTGAAGATCTGCCTTCAATGCAAGGAAACCTTCAGAGTATCGAGCAAATTATTTTAAATATTATCATCAATGCCATTCAAGCGATCGATCATGAGAGCGGCATCATCCGGATTCGTACCGGGTTTCAAATAAAGGACGGACGCATTATAATTGCCATCAGCGATAACGGCCGCGGAATCTCAGCGGCCGTTGCTGATAAATTATTTTTACCGTTTGTTACCGATAAGCAGGCAGAAGACGGGACCGGCCTGGGGCTGTCCGTCACTTACGGGCTGGTGCAGTCTCATGGTGGAGATATTTCTTTTGAAACCCGCAAAGGAAAAGGGACCACCTTTACGATTTCAATGCCGCCCCTGCTGAAACGCGAAGCGGCCAAAATCCTGATCGTCGATGATGATCGAACCATTCGGGAGATGCTGGTCGAGGCGCTTACGCTGAATCGACCAAAGTCCTATTTGATTGAAGAGGCTTCCAACGGGATCGAAGCCTCCATAAAGCTGGGGACTTATCGCCCGGACCTGCTTATACTTGACCTCTTTATGCCCGAAATGGATGGACTGGAAGTTTGTCGCATCATCAGAAATGAACCCGAGCTATCCGACATGAAGGTGATCATTTCAACGGGCTACCCGGATCACGCCAAACTCAATGAAATGGCCAGACTGGGTTTTACCAACGTTATTTATAAACCCTTCGACCTTCTGGAGTTTGTCAAAAAAGTTGAAAGTATTTTGGCGGCAAGCTAAAATAAAGTACTTACGGAGTCCTCAAATTTACCGCTTTTGATCGCTCTTCTGGGTAATATAAATATCGCGCTTGGGATAGGGGATTTCAATGCCCTCTGCATCAAATGCCTCTTTGACTTTGTCGGTGATATCAGAAATCGTATCCATTCGCCGGCGGGCATCATGGATCCATACCCGCAGTTGAAGATCCACTGAAGACTCCCCAAAATTTCTCACCACCACCTTTGGCGGCGGATCATCTGCCACCCCTTCGGTGGCCTGCGCCACTTGCAGGACGGCGTTTTTGGCTTTCTGCAGATCCGCATCATAGGCAATTCCAATATTGATCCGCACCCGGATATTTTCGGAAATGATGGTGTAATTGATGATATCCCGCACCATAATCTCGTTATTGGGAATGATGATGATGATGTTGTCGGTGGTTTTAATTTTAGTGGCCCGCAGCCCGATATCAATCACATCGCCCCAGGTGGCACTACCGGCCGGGGCACTCCAGACCTCAATTCGATCTCCCACCTCAAAGGGCCGATCGATGATCAGCAAAACCCCGGCAATCAAGTTCGAGAGCGTGTCTTTGGCGGCAAAACCAATGGCCACCCCGGCCACCCCGGCGCCGGCAACAAACGGTACCACATTGACTCCCAGAAGATCGAGGGCAATGATAATCGCTACGGTATAAATGATAAATTTTGAAAAACGAATGAGCAGACCAAAGACAATATCGTCGACTTTGCTGTCGGTTTTACGGGCTACGTGTGCCTCCAAATACCGAATGGTCACCACCAGGAGATTATTGATGGGCCCGGCAAACAGGATGATAAACAGGGCATGAAAGATTTTTTCCAGCAACGGCATGTTGAACAATTCGATGAGATAGGTGCCGGTTAGCAGCGCCAGGGCGTAAAAAAGGGCCGTTCGAAAAATTTTGAAAAGCTGTTCTTGAATTTCGATGAGATTGATTTTTTTCATTCGTTTTTCAATGAATTTTAAAACCTGTCGCAGGATGAGCCACACAATAAAAAAAACGATAAGCGTCAGGGTAACCTTGAATGCCATCTTCAGATAGGGCGCCTGGAGGCCGAATGTGGTTTCAAGTTTGGCGAAAAAAGCCGAAAGTTGATTCATGCTGCACCTCGTTTATCAACGTCGGGCAGGTTAGTGGGTCCAACCAGACTGATACTGTTTGTAATTGAATATTTCCGATTGAATATTGA
>CBDUUO010000263.1:0-5081 GCA_965370395.1 uncultured bacterium | reverse complement strand
TTGCTAAATGGTTAAGCCGGGGAAATAATAAGTCCAATTAGTCAACAACGTCCCCCAGCCTACAAAAAATAAAAAAGGCAGTCATTTGATCATGACTGCCTGCATGTAATTAAAACGTTTGATGGAATTGTTTTATTTTTTAAAAAACATCCTGAATCTTATTCCGGCGCCTTCAAATGAGGTTCTAACGATTTCGCCGTTTGCCATAATCGTATTCCGGGCGTTGGGAAAATCAAATTTCATTGCGATCTCCTGCCCGACAAATAAGCGTTGATTGGTATTAATAAAAATACCACCGGAACTGACATTTTCGATGGGTGCCTGGAAATCACTATCCATGGTCCTGCAATCTGCAACGACGAGCTGGACGTTGTTGACTTTTTTCCTGGCATCTTTTCTTCTTTCTGAATTCTGGGTTTGGCCATTGGGGATGTAATTGCTGTACATGTCGAAAGCGTCCTTATGCATCTTAAAAATTGTATCCATAATATTTGATAATACGGTTAGATATACAATTAATATGCCAAACCATTAACCGCTTGAATTTTATATATTTTTATAAATTCACCTCCTTTTTATCGACTTAAAATTATACAAAATTTAACAGGCCTGTGATTTTTTTTGTACGTTTCAAAATCAGGCACCGGTCTGCGGAATCTCCTCGCTGCCGAAGCTTCTGGGCACCCCCTCGTACGGCGTTCGCCTTTTAGATTTCAAGGTCTTGGGATCCCGCATTGTCTTTAAAATGTCGATGCTGTTTTTTAGGCCCTTGTTGACCCGACACATCTCCAGGCCCAGGCCGACGACCTGGGCAACTGCCTGAACGAAATTCACGTCGTTTAACGTGAATTCCCAGGGCTCGGCGGTGTAAACCCGCATGCACCCGACCAGTTTTTCTCCAGTAATGATCGGCACCGAAAGGATTGAAGCGATGCCCTCTTTTATCGCCGCATCAGGGTATTGAATCCGGGGGTCATCGGCCACGTCGAATATGGCTACCGGCTGGGCATCTTGAAGGGATGAGGCAATCGAACGCAGCGAGCTAATGGGGCCTTTGTCAAGATATTCGTCGCTGAGGCCATAGCTGCCGGCAAGCTTGAGCTCGTGGCTTCTGGGGCTAAACAGAAACAGGGTGCAACTTTTTACGTTCAGGGCATGGGTGACGCCCTCCACCGTGATCAGGACGATTTCTTCCGGATCCCGAATCATTGAGATCGCTTTGGTAATACGAATCAGGGTTTCGTAATTAACTGTGGGTTTGTCCATGGTAACCTCCTTTCTTTTAAGTGGTGAAATGCCTGATGGGGGTCAAAGGTATTTCCACACACACGCGGTTCGTTTTCCCGGTTCAGATGCGCGGGAGAGAACGTCGGGTTACCCTGCCGAACAATTCAACAAAGGAGAGCAATGATTCAGTGTGATGACGAACGGTGAGAAGTCGCTTTACGAAAAAGCCAACCCGCTTTTCAGCTGAAGTTATTTTTGCAGCTGCCGGCGTCTGATCATCGGTTGCTGCTGTTGTCCCCCTGGATAATACCATAATAACTCCCGAGAAGGATTACAAGCAAATTATCATTTGAAACTATAACAGTTGCTATTCGGCTGCAGGAAAGTCTGGTCGTTCGGCCAAAATGTTTGTGTGTGTCCGTGTGAGTCTGCTGGCTAATTTATATCTAAAAATCAATCCAGACTGTTGAACAGGGCAAACAGCAGGCCGCGGATTTTTGGGACCATTTCATCAAATTGCATACCCACAGCCAGGGTTTTCGCCCCATTATGGACAACCTCACGGCGCCAGGCGATTTTACCGGAGATTTTCAGCAACAGTGTGTGGGTTACAACGCTGACGTTTATTTTGGAATTTGAGATGGTTTTGTCGAGGCTGGAAACCGTCTGAGGCTCACGGATATTGGTTGGATCAATATTAATGCTCATGCCGCCGATCGAGATATCTTCGGAATCGCCTTCCAGGTAAATGGCCTGGTCGGGCGCATGCTCCGGATAAATTTCAAGCTCCAGCCTTAATGTGAATTTGCAGCGGGTTTCCTTTCGAATTTCGTCTACTGGCGCTTCTTTGTCGGTTATTGATCGGATACTGAGTAAGTCTATAATCCCCAGCTCAATATTCGGGTATTTGCGGCAGATCCGCATGAGTTTTTCTTTGGGGATTCTGACCAGCTCTACCGGCTCGAGAGTCTCGATATAGGATTGCGACCTCTGCTCTTTGTTAAAGGGATAGATATCTCCAAAGAAATCATTTTCGGACAGCGTTAAGGTGGGCTTTCTAAATACCTTTCTTCGATTTTGCAGCGTCAGGTAAATGGAATCCTTCAATCGGCCCGATACAATAAAAAACAAATGGTCTTCCGTGTCTCCGATCTCTTTAACCACGTGACCGGCAGGCAGCCGGGTATTTTCAAAAAGGGAGCAAAGCGCCTTTAGCTCGTGTATGGATAATTTGGAAAAGAAATGACCGATCGGTAGCTCCCGGTTATGGTTACTGTTGAGCTCGGATAAAAAGGATTTAACATTTTGATCGGAAGGCATCTCTATGTGCCATTGAGAGATTTTTGCAACAATCGCCGGCAGCATCTTACCGCTGTTCAAAAAAAGGATGGCGGCCCGGTTATAGGCTTTTGCCGCCGCCTCATGCATCTTATTTTTTAAAAGCAAGTCCGCATATATTCTCACCAGATCCGATTCAGCCGGAAATTTTTTTAAAATGTCGAGCATCAAATCAATCGAATTGATCACAATGGAGCCCTCGATAATGTGCTCAAGTGTATTTCGATCGATTGTGAGCTGGTGCAATGAAGATTTTTTAATAAAGTCGGGCACTTTCACTTTTAATCACCTTTATTCAGCGCAGCCATGAAAAGGACAAATCTATTATCGGCAAAATCGATAAATTTCTTAAGGTGTTAAATAAAATAAAGATTTTAACCTAAAAGCCGATAAAAATATTATGGGAAATGAAGAGAGACGAAAATATCCAAGGGTTCAAATATTCGATCCGATTTCCTATTTAAGTCTGGATTCCGACGGCGGAATGCGGCAACAAAATGTCGCCGTAGTTCGCAATGTGAGCCAGACTGGAATCCAGATCGAAGCCTTCCTGGAAATCAGATCAAAAAAGCTCTCCTTAATGTTTTTCGATCTGAATAAAAACCAGATAGAGGTTAAAGCTAAGGTTGTGTATTGCAAAAGGAATGAATCCGGCCAGTTTAGCATTGGAGTCCATTTCATCGGAAACGAGGCAGAAAACCTTCGATTTGTAAAAGTGCTGGTAAAATCCTACCACTATCAGAAAGAAAAATCCCGCCTGGTCATCTCCCCCGGCATCCAGAATTAATAGTAATAGGGGACGTTGTTGACTAATTAGACTAATGATAGTAGCGTCAGCCCTAACGATTCAAACCGTAATTTATGCTTGGTTAAAGTCAGGTAGCCGGTGGAAATTGGTATCGAGTCAGATCGCAGCAAAGCTTGTAGAGGAATAGGGGCTTTCATTAGCCGAAACAACCCGTCAAAGCGGATGTCTACCTTGGCGATTGCTAAATGGTTAAGTCGGGGAAATAATAAGTCCAATTAGTCAACAACGTCCCCTCTGCTTTCACTTGACCTATTTCTACAAAGGCTATACTGAGACTCGACATTGCAATATTGCCTTCTCCGAGCGATATTCAAAATGCCCGATCGAAATTCTACCACACAAACCGGGGGGGGGCGATTTTGCTGGAGTTGTTTAAAGATATTTTTCAATTTTTTAAAAAAAATATTTGGCTGATTTCAATTCTGACGCTGGCCATTGAGTTCCCCTATATATTGATTCAAAATATCCATTATTTCAGCAACACGTCATCTGAATTTTCCAACAATGTCGGTCTCATCCTTTTTATGGTCACCTTTATCATTTATCCGTTTTCAACCGGCGCCCAAATTTCCCTATATGCGATGATCATCAGGGGAACCCGATTAGATCTAAAAGCATGCCTCTATAACAGCCGCAAATACCTCTTCAATCTGGTTATCGGTTCTCTAATATACATTTTCTTTACGTTTCTGGGCTTGCTTGCATTTATTGTCCCCGGCATCATTATTGCGGCACGGCTATCGTTTTACTGCTTCTTTATTGTTCTGGATGATCTAAAACCCGTTGATGCCTTGAAGAAAAGCGCTCAGGTCACCAAAGAATATACCTGGCAGATTGCCAATTCTCTTATCATTGTCGGCATTTTACTGGTTGCCCCGTTATTATTAATTCAACTGGCGCTTAATCATATCGGGCTTTATAATCTATATTTCGGAACATTGGTCGATTCACTTTTTTCCATACTGGGATGGCTGAGCCTGATTTTAGTTTTCCGATTTTATTGCCGGTATAAAGCCAAAGCCGAAAGCGACCACCCCCCGGTTACCTGACATAATTCCTTCCGGCATTATCTTTTCCCCGATAATTCGTCTGGCGGGACAAAATTTCTAGAATTGTAGACGATAATGAAGGCAGGATTAAATTGACGAAACAAGAAAACAGAGGAGGAATTTGATGTATCTGCTGGTTAATGTTTTAGAACAGACCCAACACCTGTCGGATATTCTGGAAGGCTTTGCCCAAATAGGTATCAAAGGCTCAACGGTGATTAACAGCACCGGCATGGGGCGCGTATTAATGGAAACAAAAGTTTAATCATGTTTTAAATGACGATAGGCTATCACCAACCGAAAAATAAACCCCACCAGCAGGGCGCCGCTGAACAGGATCATAAAATTGGATGCGTAAAAGGTTAAGATGAAAGATGGCGGATCATTGAGCCGGTAGGCGGAAACCAGCAGTTGAATACCAAATACCAGATAAAACCCGGCAATTGCGATCAGGATGATCTGCCGGATCCACCAGTATGTGCTAACCGCGGTTTGTTCCTCATATTCCTCCTGGGGCGCTTCTTCCATAACAACTTGATATTAACTATAATCTAAATCCTGTCAACATGAATGTGTCTTACGATGTGCTTGACTTAATGTTGGAATTATTCGATATTTGCTGGCTTTTTTATTTCTAGTGCCCTTTTTCGGCAGATTAT
>CBDUUO010000262.1:0-5091 GCA_965370395.1 uncultured bacterium | reverse complement strand
AATGGTAAATGGTAAATGGTAATGGTCGCTGGATCGGAAACATGTTCTTAAAACCCAGATCTCGGATCACAACTGTTGAAGGTTCAAGCTGGCGCGCTTATCAGGGCCGGCTGAAGCAGGCAGAAAGAAATGCCGCTAAAAAACAATTTATCCGCCGGTATTTAAAATTTATTCTGCTTTTAATTGTCGTCTCCTTTGCAGTTTATCTCTCCATTACCGGATCTTTCGGGTCGCTTTCCTATAACCCCAAAGAGCCGCCTAAAACCGTCGACGACCCAACGACTTCCCCCAAAACCGAGGCATTGATATCCTTTAACAAAGATGACATTCATCATTTTGTCGACAGCCGCCATATTTCAAATTTAGATGACAATTCCTTTGAGATTCAAGCGAATGGCAAACGCCTGCTGGTGCAAACCAGCATCGATCCATCCCTGCAAAACTATCTGATCAAAAAATTAGACCGGAAAAATTCAAGCCAGATCGGTATTGTTGCCATGGACCCTGAAGGTGGCCGCATTCTGACCATGGTGGGGTATGACAAATCCGATCCTTTAAAGAATCCGTGCATTGAAAGTGTCTTTCCGGCTGCCAGCATTTTTAAAATCATTACAGCGGCAGCTGCCATTGAAAAACACAACCTGCGGCTGGATTCGGAACTCCAGTATAACGGCCGCAAATACACGCTGTACAAATCCCAGCTCAAAGAAAAAACAAACAAATATACCCGCAAAATTTCACTGAAAGAAGCCTTTGCCAAATCGGTAAATCCGGTATTCGGCAAACTCGGGGCGCTGTATCTGGGGAAGGAAGAACTGGAATCCTATGCCGAGGCATTTGGATTTAACCACTCGATTAATTTTGAAATATATCTATCCCCCAGCCTGACCATTATTACGGATGAGCCCTATCAATGGGCTGAGATCGCCAGCGGATTCAACCGGCAGACAAAGATGTCGCCGGTTCATGGCGCTTTAATCGCGGCAACCATATTCAACCAGGGCAGACTCATTGAGCCCACCATCGTTGATCGAATCACTGGCGAACAGGGCGCCGAGCTGTATCGCAGCCAACCCGCCACTATCAATCAAGCCTTTGCGCCGGAGACATCAGATGCATTGGATGAGCTGATGAAAGCCACCATTCGATCAGGTACCATGAAAAGCGCATTTCGCAGATATCGCAAAGACAAAATCATTTCCCGGCTGGAGATCGGCGGCAAAACCGGCACGATCAACAATAAAACCGACGATGTTAAATATGACTGGTTTGTCGGGTATGCCCAGGACAAGGCCGGAGACGGTAAACTCATACTTTCCGTTTTGGTCGCCCATGGGAAATATATCGGTATCCGTGCGACCCAATATGCGATCATGGCATTTAAACAATACTTCAAAACACATTTTGCCAAAATAGATCAGCCGCATATGTCGGACCCGGGTTGATTGCAGATTCAAATTGCTGCAAATTAAAAAGCCCGCTGATATTTCAGCGGGCTTTTTTGCGGATTCAAGTGTCCGCTAGGTTAAAAGAGAAAAATATAATACGAAATTAATCACGGCACGATGACCGGGTCGCCGGGGCGGATAAAGCTCAGTGTAAAGTTGGCGATGGTCACATCGAGCGGATCTGCACCGGCTGCGGCGGTGAACCCGAAGAGGAACCGATCGAATTCAGCGTTTTTGATTGCGTCCAGCTGGAAAAATTGTGTCAGATTCGGTGAGCTCAACTGGTAAATAACTCGCGTATCTTTGAAAAATGAATCGTTGGTATTGATGTTGTCGCAAGCATCATTATCGCACTGTTTCATCCATAAGCGCAGTTCATAGTCTCCCTCTCCACCGGGTAACGTACTGCGATCGACTTCCAGGCGCACGGCCCATGGGCCCTTTATGGTGGAACCGTTTAACCAGTTGACGGCATTGTCAGCCACACCACCCAGACCGACGGCAGAGTCCAGCAACAAACCCTGTTCATTTAGCGGTTCCTCGTCAAATGGCGTCAGGGCATAGACGTTGGTATCATCCGAGCCGACATAGATTATCCCAGTGTTTGGATCCACGGCCGGAGATGAGGTTACATTACCAGGGGGTTGTCCAAATTCGGAAATAATTTCAAAACTCCATTTTTCTGCACCGGTGGCCGCATCGACGGCGTAAAGGAACCCATCACTGTTGCCAAACTCGAATCCATTGGAAACCGCATAAACGATACTGCCGTCCGGTGAGAGTGCCGGTATGATGTTGACCTCACCTCCGTTTGGAGTTGAAAACTCCCACCAGATCGCGCCCGTACTGGGATTTACTTCCCTGACAGCCAATAGCGCGTTCGTCGCATTGGTTCCAAGATAAACGGTACCGTCCGGCCCGACAACCGGCGTTGAGTCAATATCGGCTGCGACCCCCAAACGCCATCTTTCCCTTGTGGGGGGATTAACACCGGGATTTATGGCCACAATCGAATTGCCGAAAACGTCTGTATAAATAACGCCTGAATTGGGATCAACTCCCGGCATATATTCGTTGGCATCAACAGTGTCATATGTCCATAGTACCGTTCCATCTGATGGTCGAACGGCAAAAACCGTATCAACTCGATCCGAAACATAGATGGTGCGATCAGGCGCAGGTCCGATGGCCGGACGGCCGAGCGAAAATTGGGCGGCTGGATTAACGGGATTGGGCGTTTCCCATTCGCCCGGTTGCGGAAACGGCAGCCCTGCTTCGCGCGCGGCCGAATTTAGAGCGTAGAGAGTTCCGTCATTCGAGGCAACGTAAATGGTTCCATTGGAAGCAATGGCCGGAGAAGATCGCACATCTCCGCCGGTCGTAAACTGCCATTTTAGGTTGCCATTGGGTCTAATGGCGTAAACCTTGTTATCATTGGAGCCCACATAAATCGTGCCGTTGCTGGGATCCACAGCCGGAGAGGAGATGACATCATCCGTTGGGTCAGTAAAAACCCATTTCCGGGAACCATCCGGATAGATGGCATAGACATTGTTGTCATTGGAGCCCACATAAATCGTGCGCCTGCTGGGATCCGGATCCACAGCCGGTGAAGAATTGACCTTTCCGGTGGGATCATCGAACTGCCACAAGCCCGGACCGTGGCGGTTATCATCATAGGAAGGATCATCTCTGCAAAGTTCCGCAACATTGTCTTCGCGGCCCCAGAATACATACTGGACGACATCCTGGTTGCCGTTCAGGGGGTCGTCGCGGGTGTTCTGGTTCACACTGGTATCGCTGCAGTAAGCCAGGGTGTCGTTGTTGGCGATAGTGTCGAATTCAACGGCAATTTTGGGGGGATCCAGCCCGCGATCTTCCGGTGCGGTGGCCAAAAAATCCGAAGCGCCTGGAGGTGATGCGGTGCGACTGTCGCCGGCATAGCCCATAAGTTCACTCAGCTCAAAATCACCGCCTGCCGAGCTTGCACGGTTGTTGGCCCCGTTGATCAGGGTGAAGGTGATGCCATCACCCTGTTGGTTGAAATCCAGCAGAAAATATGCGCGCACACCTATGGCAAACAGGCAGGCGCCTTCCAGACAATAGTCCTGATCGCCGCCGATGGACAAGTCTAGATCAAAAAATGCCGATCCGAATTCATTGGTGAGCCCGCCGCCGCCACCGCCGCCACCGCCGATATAAAGTTTATCCTCAACTGTATCAAGTTCAAAAAAACGGGTATCGGTTTCCTGCTCGCTCAATGAGGTAAGTCCGACGTCCGCTTCTCCAGAGATCAGGGATGCGTCATAAATGCCTCTCGCGAAAGTAAAATCGCCGCCGTAAGTTGTGCCGTCAGATTGGCCGGTGGGCGCAACCATGTAGTTGCGGGGAGACAAAATGACCAAATCAGATGTCGTTACTGTTATATCGTAATCAGTTCCGGGAGCTGCCGTTAAATTCCTTAAAACAACCCTGTTATCACCGGGCGGATAATCGATTCTTTCTTCGTAGAAATATTCATGGAGCCCGTCTTTATTTATCCCGTTTGTAAATATACTAATTGCGCCGCCGTACTTCGGAAAAATAGTTTGTGCGTCCAACGTAAATTCCAGGTTGAGTTTCGCCTTGTCAATGTCTTGTGGTTGCCTCGGGAGGACTGCCAGGCAAACTCTTTCATCAGAACCGGCATTAAAATTGTCGCTCAATGTCAGGGTGGCGGTTGTTTTGTCAAAGCCTGTGACTGGGGCCGAACTGCGAGGTTCATCAGCTAGACGTTTTCCTGTAAACTTATAGTTGATTGCATAAATGCCGCTGGCCGGAATCGTATAGCCATCGGGGAGTTCTCCTATGGGGACATTTAGTGCCAGCTGACCTCCGCCCGAAGGGATTTCCTGGATTGCAGATGATTCAAACCAGGGGCTGAAGACATTGATGGTATAGCTGCCAGCACCGGTTACGGTGTATGTGGTGGTATTGAGGGTGTTGATCATATGATTCAGATCGAAATCGGCCTTGCGCATCTCGCTGAAGGCATAGCGCATGCCGGATTCGGCCATGTAGCGCGCCCGGCGGGAATCATTGCGGGTGACCGTGCTGGCGGTGGTAGATGTGAACAGCGAGACCATGACAACGCCCAGAACGCCGAAGATGAGCATCAAAACCACCACATAAATCAGCACATTGCCAGGCGGATTTAAATGCCGTCTAATTTGCAAATCCTGAACTATTCTATCAGATGGTTTTTGGAATCGCATGATTAATAACGGTTTTTATTATCAGCGGCCGCATTGTTTTGTTATTTCAAAGTAAAAAACAGCCGGTGAAAAAAAATCAGTTTCAGGGTTCGGGCACCATATTTCTCGGAAATAGCCGGGCGCTAAACGGCCGACCGATTTCACCGACGGTAAAGCTGACTTCGATGGATTCGACTTCCAGGGCTAGGTCGCTGTAATAGTTCAAATCCTTAGGAGTTGCCTTCATGGTGAATTTGTTAACCCCATCCAACAAGACGTTCTCATTACCGTCGACATCGATAGAAATTTCTCTATCACTGTAATCATATATAATTTTCCGGCTTCCCGGCAAGGTCGTGGTGGAATAGTCAATATTGCTGTCGGCTGCTGTGTCAGGATTGCTTTTAGGC
>CBDUUO010000261.1:0-5095 GCA_965370395.1 uncultured bacterium | reverse complement strand
TTTTTGCTGTTTTTCCTGAAGGCGGGAGTGTTTTGCCTTCACTTGCTCAACCACATCATGCGGCGCCTTGTTCAGGAAATTTTCATTTTCCAGCTTTTTTGAAACCGCTGCCAGCTCTTTTTCCAGTTTATTCATTTCTTTTTCAAGCCGCCGGGTTTCTCTGCTGAAATCGATGATTCCTTCCAGGGGAACAAATATGGTGGCCCCGCCAACCACAGCCGTGGCTGAAGATTTTGGCCTTGCGGTGCTCTCGTTGACGCTGAAAGCGTTCAATTTGGCAAGGTTGATAATGATGTCCCGATGCTGCTCAATTGCGATTTTGATATTCGAATCCCTGGTTTGAACCGTGGCCGCCAGGTTAACGGAAGGCGAAATATTCATTTCCCCCCTGATGTTTCGGACAGCGGAAATGAGCTCGATTAACAGATTCATTTCAGATTCTGCCGCATTTTCAGTGCTGATATCAGGGCGGTTCTCACCATCGACCGGGAATGCGGCCTTCATAATAGATCCCCGGGTTCCGGGCATTTTGTGCCAGATCTCTTCAGTGACAAACGGCATAAACGGATGCAGCAGGATCAGGGTGTCATGCATGACGCGCCATAAAACCCCGAGGGTGGCCTCCTTTTTTTGCGGACCTTCTTTTTCATACAGAGCCGGTTTGATCGCCTCAAGATACCAGTCACAAAATTCGTGCCAGACAAAATTGTAGACCCCGGAGGCCGCATCGTTAAAACGGTAGCTATCGAGAGCATCGGCCACTGTCTGTGTGGCCCGACTGAGTCGTGATAGAATCCAGCGGTCCGGAAGCGAGAGGCTTTTGAAGTTGATTTTCTCGTGTGGCTGATCGATATGCATCAGCGCAAATCGGGCGGCATTCCACAGTTTGTTCACAAAATGACGGTATCCCTCGATGCGCTTTTCCGACATTTTGACATCCCGGCCCTGGGCCGCAAAAGCCGCCAGGGTAAAGCGGAATGCATCGGTGCCGTACTGCTCGATTACCGTTAACGGGTCGATGACGTTGCCCGTTGATTTGCTCATTTTTTTGCCTTTTTCATCGCGAACGAGCGCATGAACATACACGTCTGTAAAGGGAACATCTTTCATGAATTGGATGCCCATCATCATCATACGCGCCACCCAGAAGAAAAGGATGTCAAAGGCGGTTACCAGGACCGATGTGGGGTAAAACGTTTTTAAAAGAGGGGTCTTATCCGGCCAGCCCATGGTTGAAAACGGCCACAGGGCCGAACTGAACCAGGTATCCAGCACATCGGTTTCCCGCACCAGTTTTGTTCCGCCGCATTGGGTGCAGGACCGGGGCGCTTCCATGGACACGATCATTTCATCACAACCCTCACATGTCCAGGCCGGTATCTGATGACCCCACCAGATCTGGCGGGAGATACACCAGTCGCGGATATTTTCCAGCCAGTCATAATAGGTCTTGGTCCATGTATCGGGTATGATGCGGGTCCGGCCGGATTTAACGGCTTCAATCGCTTTTTGTGCCAGGGGTTTTACTTTTACAAACCATTGTCTTGAAAGATTCGGTTCCACCATTGTGTGGCAGCGATAACAATGCCCGACGCTGTGTCGATAGGGTTCGATTTTTTCAAGCAGCTTTTCTTTTTTCAAAGCCTCAATCACCGCCTTGCGGGCTTCAAAACGATCGAGACCTGCAAAATTTCCGGCATTCGGCGTCATTTTGCCGTCGTCTCCGATAACTTTAACCGTGGGCAGTCCGTGGCGCATTCCGATTTCAAAGTCATTGGGGTCATGGGCCGGTGTTACCTTCAACCCGCCGGTGCCGAACGACATATCCACATAACTGTCTTTGATGAGTGGAATTTCTCTGTCCATCAACGGGAGGGTAACAGATTCTGATTTAAGGTCCTGGTAGCGTTCATCATCCGGGTGTACGGCCACAGCCGTATCACCGAGCATCGTCTCGGGCCTCGTGGTGGCAACCACAATAACGCCGTTACCTTTCGTAAACGGATAGCGGATATGATACAGATGACCGTTGCGCTCTTGGTGTTCGACTTCAAGGTCGGCCAGAGCCGTGTGGCATCGATGACACCAGTTGATGATGTAATCGCCACGATAGATAAGGCCCTCATGGTAGAGGTCAACAAAGACCTTGCGCACCGCTTGAGACAATCCCTCATCCATGGTGAAGCGTTCCCGCTTCCAATCACAGGAAGCGCCGAGCCGTTTTAACTGATTAATGATTTCGCCGCCGTACTTTTGGCGCCATTCCCAGACCGCCTCGATAAATTTTTCTCTGCCCAACTCGTAGCGATCGGTGCCCTCGGATGCCAATTTTTTTTCGACGACGTTTTGAGTGGCGATTCCGGCATGATCCGTTCCCGGCATCCAAAGCACATTGTCTCCGCGTAACCGCCGGTAGCGGCAAAGAACATCCTGCAAGGTGTTGTTGAGCGCGTGGCCCATATGCAAGACACCGGTAACATTCGGGGGCGGGATAACAATCGAATAGCCTTTTTTGGGGCTTTTTTCTTCGGCAGCAAACAAATCCTGCTCTTCCCAGTATTGATACCAGCGTTTTTCAACTTCATGCGGCTCGTAGGCCTTTTCAAGTAAATTTGAACTCATTGGATAGCCGTTTCTCCCATTGACTGCTCAAACAAGAACCTATCTAAAAAAAAACGATGCATCAAAGTGATGCATGCGGCTCCCTGAAAGCGAAAAAGGGGATTATCGAATAATCCCCTGCTATTAACATAGTCGCGGTAGAAAATATAGTTTTTTTTAGTTGTTAACGTCCTTCTTTTGACAGGGTGTCAAACGTTATCATCGCTGCTGTCTTCCAGCAAAATCTTTTTAAGCCGATCGATTTCATTTGAGACCGCTTTTTCGATGATCTCGTTAATCATGGATTCAATTTTACCGGAAAAATTTTGCTGAATGATCCGTTCGATTGATTTTTCGATATGGTCCTGGCTGGCAACTTCCAAAGTGGATTGCCCGAAAACCGGTAGCGGTTCCTCGGATGGTTCAACGTCGATGATCGCAATATCTTCATTTTCGGTTTCATCACCGGTGTCTGATACAGCCGCTTCGACCGCTTCTGCGTCTGATTCAGCATCTTCGTCTAATTCGGTTTCCGGTTCGGAATCATCGAAAAAAATGGTGTCCAGCCGGTCAATTTTTTCTGAAATTTCACTGGAATCGATATTAAAATCAAATTCTTCCTTACCAGATTCCTGGTCCGCCAGATTGATCTCGGATTCGGTCTCAATTCCCAGCGAGCTTGTTAAATCATCTTCGAAATCATCATCAATTCGAATTTCTTCACCTAACGAATCATTGATGAAGTCTTCAAGTTCAACATCTTCAACATCCGCACTGGGACCGTCAAACTGGATAATTTCGTCTTCGATTTCTTCAGGCTCTGTTTCTTTATCCATTTCCGGTACGTTGTCTTCTTCCGTTAGGTCGTCTTCCTCCACGTCAATCAAATCCAGAAATTCTTCTTCGGGCTCTAATTCTTCACTGACATCTGAGAGGGTAATCATCTCGTTATTCTCTTCGGATAAGATGTCATCAAATTCAGTGATCTCTACCACCTCGTTGGCAGCATCTGCTTCCAGGGGTTGTTCATCCACAAGCGGCGGTATTTCAGCCTCATCTTCGTCTTCCTCCTCAAATGCAAGGTCACCGGCCAGATGGATGACGTTTTCCGGGTCATCGGTTTCTTCGCTCAGGGCATCCAGGTTAATGATTTTTTCTGCAGCCGCCTCATCCCCCTGCATGTCCTCATTCATTTGATCATCGAGGTCGATTTCCGCCTCTTCTGCCATTGGCGGAGGCGTGACTTCGTCTTTGAGTTCGATAATTTCATCATCGTCATCGGAGCCTTGAGGCAATGCCTCGCTCAGGTCAAGCTGCAGCTTTTTATCAGATTTTGGTTCTTGCGGAGGGTTTTTCTCGTTGTCATCCATATTTTCCACCGTTGTCAAAAAAAGTTGTTGGCAGCCGAATAGCTACCAACGCACTATTATGTTTAAAAAAAATTATCATATGGTATAGTGTAAGTCAAGTTATTTGATCGCAAGCTATTTCCTGGAAGGTCTTAAAAAACGAGTGTTTTTGCAACAAAAGGATAAGTCTATGCGCTATTTTTTTATTGAATCCAAGGCACTGCAGAAGCCCACTGTTGTCATTGAGGGCTCCGAGGTGCGCCACATCAAAAATGTTCTGCGCCTAAAGCACGGCGATAAGATCCGCTTGTTTGACGGGGAGGGGTTTGAATATGAAGCCAGCATTCAACGATTTTTCACCGATCGGGTTGAAATAAAGATTGTGCGCAAATTCCCGGGGAGGACAGAATCCCCCGTACAAATCGGGGTGGCACAGGCGCTGCTGAAAGAAAAGAAGATGGATCGTTTGCTGCGGCATCTCTGCGAGCTCGGCGTGACCCGATGGATCCCGTTTATCTCCGAGCATTCCGTTCCCAGACCCGGCGAAAAGCGATTATCTGCCCGAACTGAAAGATGGAACAAGATCGCTAAAGCGTCATGCAAGCAAAGCCAGCGGTCGAAGCTGCCCGAGATCATCAAGACCCTGTCTTTTGAAGACGTATTGGACTATGGTCAATCCTGTGATTTGAAAATCGTCTTTTATGAAAATGAATCCGCTACGCTCAAATCACTCATGGCACCATCTTCGCCGTCGGCCCCGCGAAAGATTCTTTTGATACTGGGGCCGGAGGGTGGTTTTTCCGATCAGGAAATCGAAAATGCCCGGGCGGCCGGCTGTGTCATCGCCGGATTGGGCTCCCGGATCCTGCGTGCTGAAACCGCTGCGATTGCCGCCTGCACCCTGGCGCAATTTCTTTTTGGAGATATGGGCTAAAAATATCTTGACAAAAATGGGTGCATTTAATAGAAATTTTTGTTTAAATTTAAGTATGAAACTCAGTAAGATTCAGAGAGCCGAGGTAGCTCAGTCGGTAGAGCAGGGGACTGAAAATCCCCGTGTCGGCAGTTCGATTCTGTCCCTCGGCACCAGAAATTCAAGCACTTACGGGATTTTCGTGAGTGCTTTTTTTGTTTATAGGGGTTCA
>CBDUUO010000260.1:0-5109 GCA_965370395.1 uncultured bacterium | reverse complement strand
GGATATCAATTACTTTGCCAAAATGGGGGTGTTTATGACACCGGGGCTTGTGATTGATGGGGAGGTCATTTCAACCGGTAAATTGCTCAGTCCCAATCAAATCAAGGAAAAGATCGAGGAGAAGTTGTAAGGCATGTCCGATTTCACTCACGTTTATCTGATTACCGGTTTTTTAGGCAGCGGCAAAACCACCTTGCTGAATCGTATTATTAACCAGTTCCCCAAAGATAAAAAACTGACACTGCTGGTTAACGAATTCGGTGAAGTCGGTGTGGATGGTACTTTGGTCGAAGGCGAAGACATCGATATGATGGAAATCAGCAAAGGTTCCATTTTCTGCGTCTGCGTTAAAACAGATTTTATAAAAGGTCTATACGAACTCAACCGCAAAGTCCAGCCCGATGTGATGCTGATTGAATCAACAGGTGTGGCCAACCCCTCTGATCTCAAAAAAGATTTAAAACTGCCCATATTCAATGACCGATTTCATTTCATGGAGCAATTTTGTGTGATCGATGCGGTCCACTTTTTGGATGCATACGGCGTCTATGCCTCTATAGAAAAACAGATTGCCACTTCCACCGTATTTATCATCAATAAGACTGATGTTGCCTCACCCGAAGCAATTGCAGAGACGAAGCGTATCATACGGGAGTTTCATCCCGAGCCATTTTTTTATGACACCACGTATGCCGACATCCCGTTGGGAAAATTTTTCGATCTAGCAGAGCAGGATACGGTCGATTCAAAAGCGTTGAAACCTGAAACGGCTGAAGTGCCTTTACTTTCGGAGGAAGAGCTCGACAAATTTATAGACGATCTGCTTGATAGCCCCGATCTTGAAATTACGCCGCCCGATACGCTCATGTCTGCTGCTTATGACTGGAACGGAAACAATTTGGAACAGATACGGGCTATGGCCAATGCTTTGCCCGCTTCTGTTGTCAGAGCCAAAGGGTTTGTTGAAGAAAAAGGCAAGATGCATTTGTTTAATTATGTGATGGGCGATTGGACCATAGAGGCAGCTGAAGTGGCACACGAGCGTATCAAAAACAAAAATATCGTCGTTTTTATTGGGCCTCCTGAATCCATGCAGGACATTGAAGCGGCATCCAAGACAGGCAATTGGACCTGTAAAGGCGTATTACAGCCCTATAAAGGAACTTAAAGATGTCTGAAGAACAATATGACCTGATGATCCTGGGAACTGGGCCGGCGGGGATGACGGCCGCCCTGTATGGTCAGCGGCTGGGCTTGAAAACAATTGTCTTTGGCGATATACCGGGTGGCAGTACATATATGATCGAACATCTGGCGAACTTTCCCGGATTCATCGAGGGAATATCCGGAACCCAATTCGGCACGATGACTTTCCAACAGACCCAAAAGGAAGGGGCACACTTTACACTGATCCGTTTGGAAAGACTCAGCCATAACGACAACCTGTTTACGGGTGTGGATGTCGATGGCAAGGAATACAATGCGCCAGGTGCTGTTGTTGCCACCGGGCGAGTTCCCAAAAGATTGGCGGTTTCCAATGCCAATATGAGAGGGGTTCATTTTTGTTCAATTTGTGATGGCCCTTTATACAGAGGGCAAAATGCTACCTTGGCGGTTGTCGGCAGCGATAACGTCGCTGCACAGCACGCGCTCACCCTGGCTCGAATAGCCGATAAAGTTCTGCTCATCTGTCGCAGCAATACCCTGATAATGGATGCCGTCCATAAAGACCGGATCGAGCGGCAAAACAATATTACATTGATGGTTAACACGGAAGTCACCGGATACAGCGGCCAGGAATTTGTCGAAAGTATCGAGCTTACCGCAAAAGAAGAAGGCCAACAGAACATATCGGTGGTCGGTATATTTTTAGCAATCGGGTGGCGGCCCAACATATCATCACTGGACCTCGAGGTTCAACAAAGCTCAGAGGGCTACTTGACAACAGATGACAAACTCATGACTTCGCTTCCCGGTCTTTTCGCAGCGGGTGACGTGCGCGACACCGATATGTGGCAGGTGCTGACCGCCTGTGCCGACGGGGCGCGGGCTGCTAAATATGCTGCCGAATATTTGGAAAAATTAACCCATCCGTAATGTTATCAAAATTTTTGTTCCCGGATGCCCGAATAAACCGCCTTGCAAATACCCGAAACGCCGCCCTGCAATCCTTCCGGATTTTTAAATCCCTCTGTCCCTTTTAGGCTCTCAATGTAAGCTTGCGCATCAGACAATGTCTGCCAGGCGTCCTGCCCGTTGGCATCCGGTTTTATTCGGAAAAACCACCCTTTGCCGTATGGATCTTCTGTAGCAAGAGAAGGGTTTTGTTTTACTTCTGGATTAAAAAAGACAACCCCCGCAACTGGGGTAGAGATATATAAAATTTTTCCGGTAATCACAAATACCACATCCTGCCCCGCTTGAACGGATTCTTCATCCTGAACCAGCCAGTCCAAATCATTGACGCCACCGGCTAAAATCAGTGCCGGTTGGGTCAGGCCAAAAACGATATCCTGATCCTGCGCTTTCGCCCATAAACCCTGTTTTGAATGGTATCGTCGATCATCGGGAATTTCCACGCGTTTACCTAAAAACTTTTCAATCACCGCCATTTTTGCCTCCATTTTAGAATGCATTCAGGATCTGTCCTTAAGTTCGGCCACTATAAATCCTACTTTCAGCTTTAAATCAGAAAATGTCAAGAAGTTGGCATTAGAACTCGTTGCCCATTTATGAAACAGACTGCCGGTCATTTATTGAATTGGGCCCGTCAAGCAGCATGTCCGGCAAAGACCGGCCCCGCTCGCATTGCCTATGGATTTAATGATTCAACTTCTTTTTTGCATCATATCATCTTCCGGCCGATTGACCTCTTTGCAAAATTAGTATTATACAATATAGAATAATTTTTGACCCAAATGAGTGCCTGACTTTTATACCGCTTTCCATAATTATGTACCGAAATACGGAATTGCGGCATAAGCGCGTGTACGGTTGTAGAAAAAAACGTTTGAATACCGCAACGTTTTTTTGACAACCACTATATATGAGCACGCCCACCAAGAACAGGAGGTGATCAGATGAGTCTAAGCAAAACGCTTTCAGTCACAAAACCCGTAAAGCTCATCTTTGCCGGCGGTTTTTTAGGTTCCGGAAAAACAACGGCACTGGCATCCCTGGCAAAACGTCTAATTCAGCGCGACATGCGTGTCGGGTTCATCACCAACGATCAAAGTGAAAATCTGGTGGATACGGTTATTGTTCGACAGATGCTCACCGAACTTGGCGTGCCGGTGGAAGAAGTGGTCAAAGGCTGTTTTTGTTGCAAATTTGATGAATTGATCGAGCACGTTGAAAAAATTCTGACCCATGATCCCGATGTTCTCATAGGAGAACCGGTCGGCAGCTGTACCGATTTTGTCGCGGCGGTGGCCAATCCTATCAAAATTCAATACAAGGATGCCTTCCGTTTTGCGCCCTTTTCAATTATGGTGGATCCGGACCGCGTGCGGGAACTCATGCTGAAAGAGAGCGAAACAGAATTCCCCGAGGATGTGGCCTATCTATTCGGCAAGCAAATGGAAGAGGCCGACAACATTGTACTCAACAAAATCGATCTTATTTCCCAAAACGAATCTGATCGTCTGCTTTCTGCTATTGGGAAAACATTTCAAGATAAAAAATTGATGGCCGTCTCTGCCAAAGAGGGTACCGGGATGGATGAGTGGCTTGACGATCTTCTTTCCGGCAGGCCGGGGGCCAATACGGTGTTACGACAGATTGATTATGACCGTTATGCCCATGCGGAAGCCGTTTTGGGTTGGTTGAATGCCGCCATATTGATGTCTGCGTCGGAACCGTTTGACGCTTCAAATTTTGCGCGAATATTGCTGATGGAATTGCGAGAGGCTTTTAAGCAAAAAGAGAGTGAAATCGGGCACCTGAAGATTGTGATTACCAGTGCCGGAAAATCCCTGTGGGCCAATCTGACCCATCTGGCAGCTGAGCCCAGTATCAGTGGTGAGACATTAGATCAGTTGTCAAAGGCGGCACTCATTATCAATGCGCGGGTGAGGCTTGAACCTGAAGATCTGGAAGCGATCGTGCGCGATGTTCTTAACAAGGTTTCTGTGAGCATGGGTGTTAAATCTGAAATCGACGACCTTCAATGTTTTAGCCCGGCCTATCCTGAACCGCCACATGTCATCCGGGAGTCACTTGAGTGACGCAAGGAAAAAACATAAACAGAGGTAAATCATGATCCGCATAGAAGTCATCGGCCTGGAGCCCCCCTGCCAGAAATGCAATGAGCTTCTCGAAAATGCAAAAAAAGCGGCCAAGGACGCCGGAGTCGAGGCCGAGGTGGTCAAACTCTGGACGCTATCAGAAGATGTGCGCCAAAAATATGGACTGCTGCTCAGTCCGGCGCTGGCCATTGAAGGTGTTGTCGTTGCCCAGGGAAAGGTATATAAACCGGAACGAATTGTTAATTTGCTTCAGGGCACATGAGTTTCTTGCGTTTATTTACGCTATTTCAAGAAGAGCTAAAATCCGGTCGATCAAATTGATATTCGCTTTATCAAATTTATCGATTAAATCCACACCGGCACGATATAATTCCTGACGATTTGACTGTAAGCCGGCACCCCCGGCGACCAGTTGAATATCTGCGCCGCCTTCTGCCTGAAGCGCTTCGGCCAGCTGGACCACCAACGGTTGATTGGTGATATCGCCTATAGAGACGCACATCATGTGGACATCATTGTCAATCGCCAACCGGGCGGCTTGCAATGGTGCCTGGTGGGCAGGGCCGATATCAACGTCAAATCCGAATTCGGCCAAAGTGACCGCTAAGGGTTTTGTCCAGCGGTCCGGTTGATTGGCTTCTAAATGCGCCAGAAGGATTCGGGGTCTTCTTCCTTCCTGCTGAACAAGCGCATGCATTCTTTTCTCTATAAGCTGGATGTTCATGTTTTCAATTTATTTAAAAGGATTTCAGATGTCAAACGAATGCCAGCATCAATCGATCCGACACGCAACCCATTCGATACAGCAATTCTCGGTGAGATACCAGAGCGTTGAGATTATTTATCCGCAGATTACGCAGAT
>CBDUUO010000259.1:0-5124 GCA_965370395.1 uncultured bacterium | reverse complement strand
CGTGCGTATTTCGCAAACCGATAGATGAACCGACGATAAGGAGTGTGATCCATGTCTTCCAAGAAACCCAAAAAAAAGCTTTTCATCTCGGCCCTCGATGATGCCCAATCGGCCCGTCTGTACGTTGATTCTCCCCACACCCGTTCGTCCTCTTACAGGCTGGCATATCAGGATGAAGAATTTATTTTGCGGGATGAGTTGCGTCCAGTAAGATTGCAGCTTGAGTTGCTGAAGCCCGAGCTGATTCTGCAGGAAAACCATATTGAATCGACAGTGGTTATTTATGGAAGCTCGCGAATTCCGAAGCCGGAAACAGCCAAAGCCCGGCTCGTTTCCGCCGAAGCCGAATATCGCAAAAACAAAAACGATGATGCCCTTAAACAAAAGGTCAATATTGCCCGGCGGGCCCTGGCCAACAGTAAATATTATGAAGAAGCCCGCAAACTCGGCGGCCTCATTTCCAGCAACACCGGTAAAGATATGCTGGTTGTGATTACCGGCGGGGGCCCCGGTATTATGGAAGCTGCCAACCGGGGCGCCCATGAAGCCGGAATCCCGAGTATCGGCATGAACATTGTGCTGCCCTTTGAACAGGCCCCCAATCCGTATATTACCCCGGAGTTAACCTTTCAGTTTCATTATTTTGCGATACGTAAAATGCATCTTCTGATGCGTGCCAAAGCCCTGGTGGCTTTTCCGGGGGGATACGGTACCCTGGATGAGCTTTTTGAGACGCTGACGCTGGTTCAAACCCAAAAGGTCAATGCGATCCCGATTCTGCTGTTCGGCAGGGGATTCTGGGAGCGGGTGATTAATTTTAATGCCCTGGTAGAGGAGGGAACGATTTCACCCAAAGATCTGGACCTTTTTCAATTTGTTGAAACCGCCGAAGACGCCTGGGATATCATTTCTCAGGTTGATGCCTCATAAGACCTTTCAATCCTGATTGTCGCCCGTTGGCAGGGATATCCTCCTAGGGGGTCGCGTGAACCAGATGAAAATCGCAGAGACCACGTAACAAGATCCCAAATAACGAAAGACAATATTAAAGTTGTCGTTGGTTGCATCCAACACCAGCCCGCTCATCCATGGCCCTAATGGCCCGGCAACAAAGCCATAGGCAGTAAATACCAGGCCCAGGATCGCTCCGAAATGAGTCAGTCCGAAACAATCACTGGCCAGAGGCGCTGATACGGCGAACAGAGTGCCTAAGGCATACCCGACAAAGGCTGCCAGTATGCACCAGATGGCAAGTCCATGCAAATGGGGCATTAGAAAATAGGCACATGCGGCGACCAGAAACGACAGGCTCATCGTAACATTGCGTCCGATGATATCAGACAGATAACCGCTTGCCAGTCGACTGAGTCCATTGGTGATGTTAAAGGCCGTCAGGATCAGTACCGCCTGGCTTATATCCAATCCCCTGGCAAGGCCGAAAGACGTCGACAGCGGGATCATGGCAATTCCGGCAGCTCCACCTATAGCCCAGGTAATCCATAAAAACCAGAAAGCTGCGGTTCGCAGACTCTGGGGCACTGTCAAATCGCGGTCAGATGATACCGTCTTTTGCGGCCCGGTTGACGCGCTAGACGTTTTTGGCTCCGGAAACCGGACAAACGGTACCGCGGCCAGGCTGCAAACCAGTGCAATCAAGCCCAGTACGAGCATAATTTTATCATAACTTAGATAATTTAACAGGTGGACGTAGATCGGAGAGATAAAAGCGGCCGAAAACGCAAAGACAAGATTAACTAGTCCTGAGGCCAATCCTTTTTTGTGAGGATACCAGCGCTGGGCTACGGTAAGTGCGGGGACGTAGATAAACGCCGAAGACACGCCGATCAGAAATGCCCACGCATAGATATGCTTGATGCTTGAAGCATAACCGAGCAACATGGTGCAACCACCGCAAAGTATCGCACCGATGGCAGCCAGCCATGCCGGTCCGATTTTTTCCTGCCAGCGACCGATAAAAAACATAAACAGGCCGACGGCCGCGAGCACAAAAAAAAGCGTTTGACCGATAGCACCCTTGCCGACCTGAAATGCCTGCTGCCAATACGGCCCCAATACACCGGGAAAACTGAATATAAACGCCCCGGGCCAGAATATTGCTGCACAACTGGCGATTAGCGCCCTTCGTCCCTTAAATTGTTGATTCTGAATCTCCATGAAGCTTTTATATGCTATTCAAACTGAAATGCATCAGGGACATGCTGCTGGGCCCCCAAATCCGGCCATAGCCTTTTTTAAAAGCGTGCTGCCGCGAAAAAAGGCGTTGGCCGCCTTGACCCAAAAACACACAGAACCTTTTGTGTGTCCGGATCGGAAATTAAACCGGTCCAATGGATAAATCTCGGAAATGGGGCGCTGGATGGTTCAGACCTTGTTGAAAAAGTCCTGTAGATCTTTGATAACTACGACCTTGTCATTCAGGGAAACATCGGTTTCAAAAATGAATTTAAGCAAAAATATCATCTTGTAATCCACGGCGGTGGTATCATATTTTTGAAAAGAGGTAACCTCAACATCTTTAAACTTCCCCGCTTTGTGTTTCTCAAACAAGCCGCTCCGATTTAGAATAAGTTGAATCGCCTCCTTGGCATCATTGAGGTTCTCCAACACAATCTCAATGCCGTCTAATTTTTTTACCGCTTTGATGATTTTTTCGCTTTCAACTTTTATTTTCATTTTGTCATCCTCTTCACATTTTTGATTATTACGTTGAAATCCCTTACAAGCCATCTCAAATCCAGCGCTGTCCAATCATCCTAAAATTTCAAAAAATTTTCAAGCACCTTGATAATGAAAACAATTTTTTAGCTTGGTCAAAATCCTGGCCGACCTTCTGAGGGCGGCCGACCCGCATCACGATTTGACCGAAAATCCGGGCGTTCCATCAATGCCGGCCTAAACGTTTTAGCGTATTTCCTCGAAGAAGCCCGCCAGATTCGTAAGCTGAACCAGCGCGTGTTTTCCACCCGCCAGGGACGGCTTCATCGCAAAATTACCTCGACCATTGTCAGTGGTATAAGGGGGCCGGGTGTATCCCAGGAAGCCAACTATAAGTTGGCTAAAAAAAGTGAGCTAAAGTGAACTAAAATTCGAAGTGACTAAAGTTTAGGTGTCGCAGTGCTCCATCTTTTTTATTTAAATGACAGAATTCCTTAACTTTAGGCACTTTAGATCACTTTAGTCACTTTAGCTCACTTGTTTTGAAGACATTTTCAAAGCAAATTTAACGCATGCGTTGTCTAATTTATCTATAACCATTATCAATGATTCCTGACGAAATGATGTCGACCGGGTTGACGATTGATGCGTCTATGTGTACAAATAGAGGTGGCCTTCATCTGTTTTGATTTACAGGGGAGAAACAATGGTTATGTTAATTGAGTAACGGAAATGATCTTAGCGTACGTGTACAGAGATCCGCAAGGGTCTCTGAGGGGAGGCACCCATGAAACGGTTGAATATAATGGTAATGATGCTGGTGACCTTCGGGTTTGCCGGTTTTGCGGTTTCGACCGCCAGCGGGGATATTTACGCCTGGACGGATAAAAACGGCGTCAAATATTTTACCAATTTTGCACCCCCGAAACAGGCAACGCTTTTCATGAAAACGCCTGAAATCCCTTATGATGAAGAAGCCGATAACCACCGCCGAGAGATGGACCGGCTTGAGGTTGCCAGACAGGAGCTGGCCGAAAGGGAAGCCTTTTTGCTGGAACAGCAACAGGCGGCCGAGCGGCGGATTGCAGCAGCCAATGCAAGGGCTGATGCGGCGCTTAAGGAAGCGGACCAGATCCTGCAGGATACTCAAGCCGCATCCGAAGACGCCAATTACTATCGTTACAGCAGTTACGGATACGGTTATTCTTATCCCTATTACGGGTACGGATCCCGCTATCTCTACAAAGGCTATAAACGCTACGACGGGGGTCTATATCGCAAAAAACACCATTATCGGCATAAAATACATCATTACAAGTACAAGCGGGATCATTCCAAATACAGGCACGGTATCAAACCGCACGCCAAACGGTTCCACTATAACAGCCGCCAGGGAACATACGGTGTTCGTCGTCACTCCACCGCAATTCGCGGTCGTGCACAAACTCACCGGTCGCGGGCGGCCGCGTTTCGCGGCAGGCATGGGCGCTTCTAGATCATGTCCCACTTTATCTGGGCTGCAAAAAGTCCTGGATATTAATGATTTTTTCGTCAGATTTGATGGCACCCTTCATTTCGGCGGCTAATCCTCGCAGCTTGTCTTTCCGCAATTCATTGATCACCGCTTGAAGTTCCGCATTATTTTCAATCAGGTTTTCAATCTGGATATTCAGTTTTTCCCAGCTGGTTTCCAGATCTTCGATGTTCAGCTCAAAACCTCCGATAGCCGCAAGCATTTTCCCCATATGGGCTAAAATTCCAAAGTGGGTCGTACCTTGAAGATAGTAGGGGCAATGGCACCATAAGCTTATGCTGGCGATGTCTCTTTTCAGGGCCTCTGAATGGATGGTGGAGTGAATCCCACTGGGTCCCTGGTAGGAAATTGGATTCACGTCTTTTTGCTTCAACATTGAAGACAGGTCAGCATTGGACGCGATCGCTGATATGATTCGGTCCGTGTGCAGGACATGGTCGTACATACTGCCCAATGTGATAATGGTTTCAATATGGAGCCGGCTGCAAAGATTGAATAATTCTTCAACAAAACCGAACCATCTGAGATTGGGCTCATCGGCTTTCAGAATCACCAGGTCGCGCCCGCCGGATCCGGTCTGCGCGGCATAGAAAGTGCCTCCCGGTGGTGAAAGATTTTTAAACACTCCTTCCTCTATATTCACCACCGGCCGCCTTTCATCATACCGGAAAAATACATCGGGATCGAGTTCAGCGAATCGTTGCGCTTTAAAGGTGCGAATGAGATAGGCGGCCATACCGCTTGATATTTTCAGCGCATTGCCCCAGCCGTCGAAACCGGCGATCAGCAACGGATTTTTTAAATCGGGCAATTCGTGGATTTGAATTCCATTTTCATTCATATTTGCAATTTGACATTGGCATTGGGAATTGTCAAGGTAATCATAGGCAACGCGAAAGCTGCCTAACCCGGAC
>CBDUUO010000258.1:0-5133 GCA_965370395.1 uncultured bacterium | reverse complement strand
AAGTCCTTCCTTTATCGAAATGGTGTAAGGGAATTCCTATGCCAACGTGATTAGTGTATCTTTAAAACACAAGATTGATGAACTCGTAAAAAGGTTGCTTTTCTGACTTTTTACGAGCCTGTCAAGATTGAAAAAGTTAGATTGCTTTTAGTAGAAATTGGCCAAAATTGGCTGATACAATTTCACGCCGAAATGCTTGTAATAAGGTTCACATTTCGAAAGGAGCATAAAAGAAATGTTCTTTTGCAGGTGTTTTCTTTCCTCATCAAGGGTATCAAAATTGCCACCCCCTTTTGAAATGATCAGATCTGACCGGCGAACGAGTTCTTTCACTTCACTTGAGCATCTGCTCAACAGGGTACCCGGCAAGGGCCCATCGATGCCGTTTTCAATAACGGTTGCAATCTTGTCCAGGCCAACTGATTTTGTTTCACTTAATGTCGCGTCATTAAGAGTGGGCACACTTCTAACCACAAAGGAAACCTCAATTTCATATATTTTTTTTAGGGTTTCGATCAGCAACCTGTCGAACACAATTTCTCCGGCGTTGTCTCCGAAAATCAAAAGATGTTGGGTTGCCTGTAACTGCTGTCTGAACTTCGAATAATTCTCATCTGAAAGCGGTAATTTTGCCTTGTCTGCTATCGACTTCTCGATTGTTAAGGAGGTATCGGCCACCATAAGATCCATAGAATTTCCCAGAATGGATAGCTCAACGGCAAGCTTTAACGGGTCAGCGGCTTCGTTAACCATTTTTTCCAGGAACGGGTACAGCGCTATTATCTTTTCATTTTGATTTGATTTTTCCCTATAAAACGGATCGGGGGAGTTGACCTTTTTTACAATTTTTTTCCATACATCTTCGATGACTTCCGCGCTGGTGGTATTCCAATTTAGACCTCGCAGGGACGGGATTTCCAATATTTCAGAATATAATTCTTTAACTGAACTCTCATCTAAAGCAAGTTTATTAATAGAAGAAATCGTCATCCGTAATATGCAAGGGATACAATCTGGCTTGATTAACATAATTCTGTTTTCCTCTAAGTTTGCTTTTGTATCATCTGATCCATCTTCTGAGCAGCAATTACGGCAAATGCTTGATCATTAATGTGATGATTGACTTCTTCGATTTGAATTTGTGGGTCGAGTTTTTCTTTAAGTCGCTGTGTGAGGAATTGATTCAGCGGTGGATCATACAAAGGGCCGCCATTGCGATCCGCCTCAGACCAGCCCCGCAAAGGAATCAATATCTTGATGTTTGTTGCGTCTTTGTTCAATTTTGTGCTCAGCTGATCGGCCAGCGTTCGAGTTTCGTCTTCGTTTAGGCGAATGGCAGAGCGGAAATCATAAAAAAAGATCTTACGATCTTTATATTGCTCTGGAATATTATTCCGGGTGAATTCTAAAACCGCACAATCCAGTCCGCCGGGAACCACCAGCCGGGGGATGGATTGTCCGGGGACCGGTTCAAATCTCTGCGGCCCGATATCGCCGCAATACCCATCCAGCAGGTGATCGGCCAACTCATGGGTGGCCAGATCGAGGATGCCGTCAAAATAACCTTCTGCCGCCAGTTCCTCCATGGCCATGCCGCCGGTGCCGTTGGCATGGAATGCAATCACCTCGTAACCCAGCTTCTCCAGGGCGTGCCGGGTTGCCTCAGCTCCCGGTGTAATAAAGCCGAAGAAGGGCAGGGCGATTCGTTTTTTCTTTTCATCAGGTTTCCAACTGCTTTCGACCATGCCACAGATGCCGCCTGCGGCTTTATCCAGTATGCGGCCTGACACGCTGTTTACGCCCAGCAGGTCCGCGACACTGTGTATCATGGTAATATCTTTGGTGCCGACTGTTTTGGCCATGTTACGGGATGCCACGGTGGAAACCATAACTTTAGGCACACCCAGTGGCAGTTCATGCATGATACTCGTTCCGATATGGGTACCGGTGCCGCCTCCGGCCGAGATCATCCCTGCAATTTCATTATCCTCATAGAGTTTCTTGATCCGGGCTCTGGCCTCATCGATCATGGCCGCAATCGCCTTATCTCTGGTCTCTTGCACAGCCGGGTTGTTTTCAATAACCAATTTGTACAAGTCCAGATCCACCGCGGCAGGAGATGGCACTTTCGTGCCGACATTAATAGTTAAGGCCCGTAAGCCGCGTTGCTCAATGCGATCTTTAAGAAAGATATGCTCTTCGGCCTTGGAATCGAAAGTACCGACCACTGCTATCGTGGGCTTAATGTTCATGATGTTTCCTATCTTTTGGTATCTTTAGTTTATTGACCCTATGCTCCTTGCGCCATGCCCCATGCCTTCTTTTCGCCTTCTGAATTCCAGTATCCAATACCGAATACCCAATATCTATTTTAAGCTGCATTCAGCTTAAAGAACCCATCTTTATGCCAGACCAGCGACGGTTTGCCGGTATCGTTCTGATTAACCACTCGCCCTATGAAAAGGCGGTATCCTTTTATTTTACTTGAACTCTCGACCTCACACTCCATCCAGGCGGCCGCCCCCTCCGGAATCAGGGCCTGGCCGGAATCAGCGGGAAGGGCTTTGATGGAAAAGCGTTCAAACTTGTCGGTATCAACACCCTTCAGGCTGCCCACCTGCAGGGCCAATTGTTTATGGTCTTCTCCGGCAATCACCAGGGTGAATTTACCGGAGAGCGAAATTAACTTTTCGGTCAGGTGATCTTTCGCCACACTAATAAGCAGCAGGGGTTCTTTTTCAGACACAAACATGGCAGTCGCTGTCATGATGTCTCTTTTATCCTCATGAGCCGTGCTGACGAACACCACCGAGCACGGCAGCCAGTAGAATACATTGTTTTCTTTGCTCATGATAGAAAACCTCCCTTTGTGCTTTGTCGACGGTTCCTTGTTGTTCTATGATTCACTTATATAATAAAGATGAAACTGTAAACCGCAAATTGTTTGACTTAACAAGGTATCATTGCTTTAATTTCTTTCAGAAAAGCGAAGCAATCTTTTTTATGAAAAATTGGATTAAAATTGAGAGGATACCCGGGGTGTTGGCTTCCGCTTACGAGAAAGCCACCCGCCTGGTGATCGACAGCTATTACCGTCGCGTAGCCGAAGAAATCGTTGCCCATTTGGCAAACGGTACCATTTTGGACCTGGGTACGGGGCCCGGGTATTTGCCGATCGAAATAGCGAAAAGGTCTTCAGATATTCATATCATCGGAGTTGATTTAAGTCGCAAATTAATTGAAATGGCGCGCTCAAATGCAGCCAAAGCCGGTTTCGCCGATCGCTTGGATTTTCAACGCGGAAATGCCGGCCGGCTGGAGTTTGATGATGCATCGTTTGACCTGGTCATTAGCACCGGCATGCTGCATTCACTCAAGGAACCGGTCAATGTTTTGCAGGAAATTTACCGGGTGTTGAAAGCGGGCCGGGAAGCCTGGATTTTCGATCCGGCCAAAGTGACGTCTGCGGTTGATCGCAAGAAATGGAAAGCATCTCTTAATCTGCGGGAAAGATTTTTCCTCCGGATGTTTCAATTATCCGGTTTGCATAAACCCATCAAAACCTATACACGTGAGCAGGCAGCTGATTTGATCAAACAAACTGATTTTAAAAATTATTGGGTTGATGAACAGGATAAAGAGATAAAAATTAAATTAAGAAAATAATACCTGCTTATCTGGAAAGTCCAAGTTGCCATTAGATAAACTCTCTGTGGGAGCCGCTCCCACATTCAATACCACTTGTTCTTTCTGGATAACCAGAAAATAATAATCAATTATTAGCTTAAATTTCTTTGCGTCTTTGCGTGAGGTTATCAAAATGCACATTTACCAAAAAATCTATGAATTTGCCGCTTCCGCCGGTGCTTTTGAAGGATATGTTTACAACAGAGCCAAAACTGAAATTGATACCAAAGCATTGTCAAACTGGGTGGATAATTTGCTTGATGCTTATAATCATCTGCCAACGGACATTCTTGGCGAATTTCAATCTGCTTGCGACCACACCTTGGGAAGAGCGTTAAAATCCCTTATTCTTCAGCTTGGTCAGGAGCATGACGTTATCAACAAGTTGAAGAAAATGATTAAAGGTGAATTGCCTGATTCTCCTGATGATTTTCAAAAAGAGAAATGGTTTATGGGACACAGATAAACACAGATTACGCAGATATGAAGCGATCTTGGATCATAGCGGGAAAAATTATCAGCGGGGCAGGCGAGGGCGCCTATTTTACGCAGATCGACTGGGTGCAGCAGCAGTGCGACGAAAAATTAGGCTTTAAACCCTATCCGGGGACCCTTAACCTGGAAATTTCCGAAGAATACCTTTCGAGTGTGGAATCTCTGGATCAAAAAATAGGGATCGAATTGATCTCGCCCGACCCCAATTTTTGTAATGCCAGGGTTTTTCCAGTGTCACTGGGAGACATCATCGGCGCGATCATCTTGCCCGAGGAAAAAGTAAGGGTTCACCCCAAAAATATTATCGAAATTATTGCCCCCATGAATATAAAAGCGTCTCTTAATGTTAAAGATGGTGATTTCATTTTGTTTAAGATCAATTAGGGTAGGAGTGTGATTGATGTCTTATAAACAGAAGAAGTTAAAAGTAGGAGCGGTGATTTTTGATCTGGATGGAACCCTGATCGATTCGATCGACATTTATTTCATGATTGTCGAAAAGGCACTGGAAAGGCTTAAGCTACCACCGGTTTCCCGCAATAGAATCCTGGCGGCCGCGGAAAGTGAAGATTTCAACTGGGAACTTATTCTACCGCAGGAGGCGCTGAGCCGGAAGGATAAAATTATTGATAAGGCCTGGGGAGTGATCAATGAGATAGCCCCCCGGATGTTTGAGGACCATATGGAATTAATTCAGGGGGCTGATACGATTGTAGAAAATTTGTCTTCAAACGGATTAAAGATTGGTCTGGTCACCTCTAGCCAGAAGCAATATCTGGAAATTAAAATGCAGCAGTTGAAACAGGCGGGAGTTGAAGAATTATTTGAAGTTATCATCACAACCGATGATGTCTTGAAAAGAAAACCGGCCCCCGATCCGCTCATCACTTGCGCGCAACAGCTCGATATGAAACCGGGCAACTGTGTTTATGTCGGCGATACCGCGACCGA
>CBDUUO010000257.1:0-5139 GCA_965370395.1 uncultured bacterium | reverse complement strand
CGGCCCATTTGGGGTCCACCCCCACCTGTTGCATTACCTCGGCCACCTTGTCCTTAACCTCCTGGGACGTGATGGATTTATTATGAAAAAAGACCGGTTCCTCTAAAGTTTTTTTAACCGTCATTCGAGGATTCAGGGACGCATAAGGATCCTGGAAGATCATTTGCATTTTTTTCCGATAGGGCAGCATCTTTTGAGGGGTCAGGTGGTCAATCCTCCTGTCTTGATAATATATTTCACCGCTGTTTGGAGGATATAATCCAAGAACTGCTCTTGCCAGGGTAGATTTCCCGCAACCGCTTTCACCAACAACACCTAAAGTTTCACGCGGCATTATCGAAAAACTAACACCGTTTACAGCTTTAACAGTTGTCCGTCTGCGAACGATACGTCCCTTTTCAATTGCAAGCTGATCAAGCAGGCCACCGGAGATATCAAAATGCTTTACAAGGCTTTTTACCTTTAACAGGCCGTTTTTATTTCCCATTGTAGATAAGTCTCTAAATTTTTTAACTTACTAAAGTCTAGGTTATTGTTTTGCCCAAATTAGCGGATCATTTTTCCCACCATATGACACGCGGTCGTTCTGTCATGGTCATCTACGTTGATTAGGGCCGGCACTTCCAATTGGCACATCGTATCGCTGATAGTACATCGGGGATGAAAAGCGCAGCCCCGGGGGATGTCGGTTAAGGTCGGCATCATTCCGGGTATCTGGTTTAACCGCGATCCCGGTTGAAGGCTGCCGGGCAGTGCCTTGATGAGCCCTTGCGTATAAGGATGTTTAGGATCATGAATAACCGCTTCGGTGTGACCGGTCTCCACGATTTTTCCCGCGTACATGACGGCAATTCTCTCCGTTACCTGTGAGACAACCGCTAAGTCATGAGTAATTAGAATCAGACCCATATCTCCGGTTTCACACAATTCCAGAAGAAGATCCATGATCCCTGCCTGAATGGTTACATCCAACGCAGTAGAAGGCTCATCGGCAATGATCAAGGAGGGGTTTGTCAGCAAGGCAATGGCGACGACAATACGCTGACGCATCCCCCCTGAACATTCATGGGGGTACTGAAGCAACCTCTTCTCAGGAGATGGAATATAAACCTGTTTTAACTTTTCAAGGGCAATGTCCAGTGCATCCGCTTTGCTCACGTCTTGATGCGCAAGCACGGTCTCGGCCATCTGGGTTTTTATGGTAAGAACCGGATTCAGTGTCATCATGGGGTCCTGGAAAATCATACTGATACGGTTCCCGCGAATTTTTCGCATCTCTTCTTCGGGTAGTCGATTTAGCTCTTGTCCTTCGAATAATATCTTTCCTGCGGAGATATATCCGGGCTTGCTTAAAAGGTTTATTATCGCAAAACCGGTTACCGATTTTCCGGCTCCGCTCTCTCCAACTATTCCGAGCGTTTCTCTTTTATCAAGAGCAAAGCTGATACCGTCGATGGCCGTCAACTCACCTAATCTTAATGCAAATTTAACTTCCAGATCCTTAACTTCCAGTAAATGGCTCATGTTTTTTTACTGCCTTATCCCTTATAAAGCTTAGGGTTCAGTACGTCCCTCAACCAATCACCCAGAAGAAGTATAACCAATATAAAAATGACCAGGAGAACTCCGGGGAAGAAGGTAATCCACCATGATCCGCTGAAAATGTATTCAAAACCGGAGCGAATGAGAGATCCAAGAGAGGGTTTGGTAATGGGCATGCCTAAACCCAAAAATGAAAGGGCTGCCTCACTCATCACATTTTCGGCGACCTGAATGGTGGAAATGACCAGAACGGGGGTGAGTGTGTTGGGTAAGATGTGGCGAAACATTATCTGCCACTGACTGATACCGATCACCCTGGCCGCTTCCACATACTCCTTGTTCTTTTCCCCCAGAACCGAAGCACGAACTGTCCTTGCATAAATCGGCCAGTGAGCTACCCCAATAATAATGATCAATAGCGGCACAGCCAGTTCTGCATATCGCCCAACACCAAAAGCCAGCTTGAATATGGCGCTGGTAAAAATCGCAACAATCAGATATGGAATGGAGAATTGAATATCGGTGATTCGCATCAAAAATGAATCAAGTTTTCCCCCAAGATAACCGGAAAACAAGCCTATCAGGATTCCCACGAATGCCTGTAACAAAACCGCACCGCATCCGATGAGGAGGGATACCCTCAAGCCATAAATCATGGTGCTCAAAAGATCTCTTCCCTGGATATCGGTTCCTAAAATGAAAGCCTCACTGCCTTCGGACATCCATGAAGGCGGCATTTCGCCATCCATGATATCGAAGGTTGTGGTATCATAGGTATTATAGGGTGCCACAACCGGTGCCAGAATACAGATGACAACCAGAACTGAGAGGACCGAAAAACTTAAAATAGCGACGGGATCGCGTTTAAAACTGTACAACAGATAGGAATTTTTGAATCGATTCCAGGCTTTCATTTTTTTCCTGCAATTCGTACCATAGGGTTGACAAACCCGTAGATGATATCAACGGCTGTATTGACGGTGACGAAAATCATTCCCACCACCACCAGGTAAGCGACCAAAAGGGATGTATCCGAGCGTTCCACGGCTTCCAGAAACATATATCCCATTCCATGCCAATTAAAAACAGTTTCCGTCAGAATTGTAAAGGCAAATAGAATTCCCAGCTGAACGCCAAATACGGTGATTACCGGAAGCAGAGTATTTTTAAAGGCATGAATGAACCAGACCCTCCGGCGGCGGAGTCCTTTGGCCCAGGCAAACTTGATATACTCGGTTTCCAGGACTTCCATCATTTCAGCACGAACCAAACGGATAAAAAGCGGCAGCATGACCGACGATAGGGATGCGCTGGGTAAAACCAGGTGCTTTAATCCATCCCGGGTGAAAAACCCGCTTTCCCATCCCCAGATGCTAACGGTTTCTCCCCGTCCAAAGGATGGCAGCCAGTTCAATTCCACTGCAAAAAGATAGATCAACATGATGGCCGTAAGAAATACCGGGATGGCTACACCAACGGTGCTGGCCGCCATGACAATGCGGGAAAACCAGCTTTTGGGATAAATGGCGGCGTAAATACCAGCCGGAATGGAGACGAGGATAAGGATAATGGCGGTGACAATGACCAGCTCAATGGTTGCCGGTGCCTTGGAAAGAATGACTCCCAGGGCCGGCTTTTTGTAGAAGAAGGACAGCCCCAGATCACCTTTACATGCATTTTTAACAAAGCGAAAATACTGGATATAGAAGGGATCATTTAAGCCCAGTTTATCCCGTATAACCTCGCGTTCAGCCGGCGTGACCCGTTCTCCAACCAGGTCTCTGACCGGATCGCCAATCTGGTGCTGTATCGAAAACCCCACCAGGCTGACTATCAGCATCACAAAAATAGCTTGAATGAAACGTCTTACGATAAAAGCGAACATTACAGGCTTTTTACAAAAGTTTTAAGTGTTAGGTTTTAGGTTTTAAGTATCTGTTAACACAATATAAGAAGAATAATCTATCACATAAATTTGGGGCAGGGCCGTTATCTTCCATAACGATCCCTGCCCTCTTTTCTTAACGCATCGATAACATTAATTTGTTAAATTTGAAATTTTTATCAATTTTGTTACTTTATGACCAGATCACCTAAATATGGAAAGTTCATGGTGTTAATGATCGGCTTGATATGTACATTATTCTTACCTGCGTAAGAATGATTCTGCCAGTGAAACGGCACAAAGGCGGCATCATTGTACAGGATCTCTTCAATCTGCTGCAATATCGCCGTCCGCTTTTGCGGATCGGTCTCAGTCTGGGCCGCCATGGTTAACACATCGACTGCGGGATTGCAATAATTTCCGCTGTTATACTGTCCGTAACCGGTTTCCTTGTCCGGACACATTCCAAGAAATTCGGTGAAATTACCGGAATCTTCTGTATCCGAGTGCCATCCGATCAATTGGATATCGGCCACCTGGGCATCAAATTCATCCCAGTACTGGGCCTTGGGCATGGTCTTGAGGTTCACCTTGATTTTGATTTTGGACAGCATGGAGACCACGGCCTCGGCGATCTTTTCGTCATTTACATAGCGGTTGTTCGGAGCAATCATGGTGCACTCAAAGCCGTTTGCCAGTCCGGCTTCTTTCATCAGTGCCCTGGCTTTTTTCAGATCATAGCGGGGAACCAGAGCCGGATTGTATCCCATATACCCTTTGGGGCCCTGTTGACCGGCCGGCGTGGCAGTGCCTTTCATGATCTTTTTGACAATACCCACATTGTTGATGGCATGGACAATGGCCTGACGTACGCGTCTATCTTTAAATTCATCACGGCGCTTCTGGTTTAACTGGATCGTAATAATCCGGCCACCTGAAAAGGTCACTAATTTGACATTGGAATCCTTCTTGATTCTTTTAAAATCCTGCGGCGGAACCGGAGAAATAAAATCCACGTCTCCTGAGAGCAGCGCCGCCACTCGTGTGGCATCTTCCTTGATTGGGGTCAAGACTATCTTGTCCACATTCCCGGGGGAGTCCTTATCCCAGTAATCGGCGAATCTTTCAAAAACATACTTTGCACCCTGTTCCCAATGGGTAACCTTATAAGGACCTGTGCCGGATTCATTTTTAAGCGCAAAGGAAGGGCCGATTTTTACGACAGCGTCTTTGGGCTGGCCGGTTTCATCCGTACCGGTGTAAAATTTGCTGTCCAGGGGAAAGATATAGGTCGCCATGTTAATAAGGAGAGCGTAAGGCTTCTTGGTCTTGATATCAACCGTATAATCATCAACGACATAGCAACCGTCAAACGGCGTGAACAGTCCTTTAAAATCAACGCTTTTATAAAATCTTTCAAAGGTAAATTTCACATCTTTCGCCGTAAAGGTGTTGCCGCTATGGAATTTTACGCCCTTTCGCAAATAAAAACGCATGGTCAAGTCATCCAGACGCTCCCACCTTACTGCCAGGCGGGGTTCAAAATGCATATCCTGGGCATAGCGTACCAGAGGATCAAAGACCCAGTGTGAATACTGGAGCATTCCGCCTGACAATTGCGCCTGGGGATCATTGGTTACCGGACCCGCATCCAAACCCAGTTTCAAAGTCTTGGCTCCCGCTATTGTTCCCAATGTTAATAACATCAAAAT
>CBDUUO010000256.1:0-5154 GCA_965370395.1 uncultured bacterium | reverse complement strand
CATGCTGTCTTTGAACAACAGGTTTAACCAAGGCATCTTTTGCTCCCATTTTTCATTATAAAGGGGTCAAGTCTTCGTTTGGCCTTTAAGGATATTGCTTTCAATTTGTTCAAGGCGGTTTTTAAATTTTCTATCCTTTTGCAACCTGTTTTTTGCGCGCATAACCGCGCTGCTAACCGAACTGTATCGGTTCAACCCAAAATCTGCACCAATTTTCATTAGCGGCTCAGAGCGCATGCATCGAATCAAATACATGCACACATCGCGCGGCTCGTTTTCTATGCCGCGGCGAACACTTTTTAATGCGCTTTGCCTTATATCATAGTAACGGCTCACTTCCGATATGATTGTATCGATATCCGGTGCAAGATCTTTTGAGGCTGGAACTTCCTTATCGATTTTCTTTTTGAAAAATCGGTCTTTGATCAAAGAAATAAATTTTTCGCTACCAAGGATGGACGGCAGGTTTTTACGCTCAAGAAGCCGCACAAAATCTTCATCCTGCCCCTGGGCCACAAACTGTTTATAGATACGGATTTGACTACTTTTTTGCGGTGTCAGCATCTCCAGTACAAAATCCTTGTATAGCCAGCTCCATTTCTCGGCTTTTGCAAGATAGCCGTTATGGCTTGACCAAACATATTGATCCAAGCGGTTCACCAGTCCGGCTTTTAAGGGATTTCGGTGGATGTAGCGCACCAACTGCAACAAATAGCTGTCCGCATCAACGAGAATCGGTTTATATCGTCCGCGAAACAAAGCTCCGTCGCAACCATGGCGAACATTGTATCTTTGGGTATAAATGCCGTTGAGATGTCGCATGCATCGAGACAGATTCGCATCCGGGGTTTGATCAGATGGTAATGGGTTGACATCAGACAAAAGGCGGCCACGTTGATATTGAACAGATCCACCGTCTCTTGAAGCAAATCGATAAATTGCTGATAATCCATTTTATCCGTAAAAAGATCCGTCTCCCCTTCGGGCACGGTTGATCACATGGTGCCAGGTATTCGGATAGTCTATTCTCAACGGACGCGACATGATTCAAACATACCAGAGCTGTTAATAAAGGTCAATCGTAGACTTGACCCCTATTCTTATTTGTTAAAGATAATTTATGGCACCCGCCGTCGCTTAAGCTTCCGTCTTCGCTTTGGCGAGCTTCGCCGAGACAAGATGGCGCGGCAGGCTGTGCATGGCGAATAGGATATGAAGGCAAGCATAAAGTACCTGTTATATGTTGGCCTTGACAGTGAATAATAATGATGTATAATACCGATGTATACAGCATTGGAGGTGTGGCATGATACGAACGCAGATATACCTGACAAAGCGCCAACGTGACAAACTGGCTGCTATAGCTAAAACCGCGGGGAAGAAACAGAGCGAGCTTATTCGAGAGGCCGTCGATCGCCTCATCGATTTATCGAGCCGAAGTCGGCGGGAGGCGGTATTGCGCGAGGCTGCCGGAATCTGGAAGGATCGTACGGATCTTCCTGACTTCAAGGCAACGCGGAGCGAATGGGACAGGAACTGATCATGGCGAGGTCAATCCTACTCGACACAGATATTCTTGTTGATTTTTTCCGCGGCCAAAGCAAAGCGGTGGCCTTCGTCAACGCCCACTCTGCTCGGATCATCCTGTCATCTATTGTCGTTGCGGAGTTGTACGCTGGAGTGAAAGGAGATGCAGAACAGGCTGCTCTGGATAACTTCGTCTCCCTCTTCCGTGTAGTCCCTGTAAGTGGCGAGATCGCGAAGGCTGGAGGGCTCTATAAGCGCGATTACGGCAAGTCATACGGAGTCGGTCTTGCAGACGCAATCTTGGCTGCTACCGTTGAAGCAGAGAATGCGGAGCTGAAGACCCTCAACACCAAGCACTACCCTATGTTGAAGGGCCTCAGACCAGCCTACATGAAGAGGCGAGGCATATAATTTCCAACCGTGGGCGCAGGAGTATATCCAATATTGTCCTTTTCAATCCCGACACCATTGCCGACAATACGTCCGTTAAGCAGACGGCCGTATGTCCCACGGGTATCGAAGTTTTTATTAACGGTGAGCTCGTGGTTGAAAACGGTCGCTATTGTTTCTCTTTGCGTTTACCCGCCATTTCAGTCAACATTTCTTTAAGAATGTTAAGCTCCCGGCCATATCCGGCCCAGTCGCCTTCACGCAGATAGGTCATGGCGCGGTTATAATGTTCCAGCGCCCGTTGCGCGGTGCCGGAGCCTTCAAATGACGGGGGCATGGATGCTCGGATCGATGCGGTGGATACATCCTGTTTGCCCAGCACGCTGAACAGGGCGGCATCGAGATTTTTTTCCATCGATAGGCGTTTGCTGAAAGAGACAATGACCCGTTTCAATTCCGGCAGCGCGGCACTGATGGACCTTTCAGTCCTGGAAGTGCGACCGGCGGCCTGCTTGCGGGGGCCGGCGGACTGCTGGGCAGCAGAGTCGGTCTCCGACGGCTTGGCTTCAAGGTAGACGGGCTCAACATAGATAAATGTATCGTCGATGGGAATGGCGAGAAGATTTCCCCGGATGACCGTGGAACCCCTCTGACCCCATAAGGTTAATTCCTTGGAGATATCGGTTTGCTGATCGATTCGCGCCTCAATCTGCATGGGGCCGAAAGCCAGCTTTTCTTTGGGCAGTTTGTATACGATCAGGCTGCCGTAGCTGGGCATGTCATTTCGGGCCGCAAGCCAGGAAATCATGTTGTCTTTGCCGGAAGGCGTAAAGGGCAGCATCAAAAGAAATTCTTCGGTACTTTCACCGGGCAGTCTTGCGATGATGTAATAAGGCAGCATCTGCTGACGTTGCTCGCCGTATATTTCATCCGGCAGCTGCCACAGGTCTTCCTGGTTATAAAATACTTTCACGTTTTTCATGTGGTAGGTTCTGTAAGTATCGGCCTGGATACTAAAGAGATCGCGGGGATAGCGGATGTGTTTCTGCAGATCGGCCGGCATTTCTTTAAAGGGCTTGAATAAACGTGGGAAAATTGCGGCATACGTCCGGACAATAGGGTCCTTTTCATCAATGATATAGAATGAAACGTCTCCATTATAGGCATCAACGGTGATTTTCACGGAATTGCGGATGTAGTTTATGCCTTTATGAAAATAGCCGGAAGTGCGCTGAGAATAAGGATACATGGCGGAAGTCGTGTAGGCGTCCACTACCCACTTAAGCCCTTGGTCGGATATGACCAGGTAGGGGTCACCATCATAATCGAGAAACGGCGCAATGGCGCGCACCCGCCGATCGATGCGGCGGTTGTACATAATTCGACTTTCAGGTCCGAGGTAGTTGGTAAACAAAATCTGAGCATCAAGAAATTCCAGTGCATACAGAGCCCGTCTGACGAAAGAGTTAAGCGGGACACCGCCCGCCCCTTTATAGTGGGTGTAGACATTGGCATCGCCTTTCGGATAATCGAATTCTTTGGCCCGGGTGTTTACCAGGACATGATCAGCGGTCATTTCCCCGTAATAGATGGCCGAATTCCCTATTTTCAGATCAATATCAATGACCGGTGGCAAATCTTTGATTAACAGACGGGGCAGTCCTTCACCGGTCACATCATTGACCGTATTTAATGCCAATCCATAACCATGGGTATAAATCAGGTGCCGGTTCACCCAGGTTTTGGCCTGGGGCGGCAGTTGGCTTGTATCCAGTTCCCGGGCGGACAGCATAACCTGCCGGTACTCATTGTCGATTTGGTAACGATCAACGTCCACGTCCTTAAAACCGTAATACAACCGGATGGATTGGAGCTGTTTGTAAGTTTGCAGCAACGGGCGCTTGTCCCAGATCCTGATATTCTGAATGGTGGTCTTATGCGCCTTAATTTGCGCCAGGGTCAATTGATCACTGACCGGGAAGTCCACCTCTTTTATTTTATTCAGGTTGTAAGCCGTGCGGGTGTATTCGATGTTGTATGCGATGTAAGCCGCTTCTTTGGTCAGCTCGTTGGGTTTTACCACGACTTTTTGCACCAGTATGGGCACAAGGTTTGAAAGCACAAGGGCGGTCGCGACCCATATCCCGCCGCTGATCCAGATCAGCCTGGCCCGGGTTCGAAAGACATTTGCAAAGAGCACAACCGCAAAAGCCACCGACACGGGGATCAACGCCATGTATGCCAGGCGTTTGATATGGACATCGGTATAAGCGGCACCAAAAGCGGCGCCGGCAGTCGAATAGAGCAGCTCAAACATTTTCAGGTAAAAACCCCAGGCCAAAAGCAAAACAACAATGCCGCCCAGAAAAATAAGCAGTTTCATGATGCCCGGCTGCATGATGATTTTTGGGATGCCGGGCTGACGGTTTTCGTCTCCAAAAGACTGACTCACGGGGATGATCTGAATCATCCCGTTTTTAAAGTACCAGACCAGCGCTAAAAGGCCGGACAGAAAGACAATCACCAGCAGACCTTTTTGAATAAAAAGATAAAAGGGGAGAGAAAACACATAAAACGCGATATCCTTTTGGAAAATCGGGTCCGTCGAGCCAAAGGGGTGCTGAAAATAATAGCTGAGTACACGCTTCCACTGGGCTGAACCGCTTGAAGCAACAAAAATACTGACTGCCAGAACAAAGGCAATAAAAAGTAAGTTTGCCATGCTCCTGGAAATACCGATTTGTGTAAGAAACGACGCGTTCATGTCCACGGGCTTGCCGTCACCGAATTTTTTGCTTAAATACCCGGCTGCTAAAAGGCAGAGTGAGACAATAGCGCAAAAAACAATCCAGATGGCCGCCCCAAGTCCCACCTTGCTTAATACCATCGTCCAGAAAACCCGGGAAAAATGAAGATTCTCAAACCACAGCCAGTCCGGATAAATGGCAAGCACCGCCCAGATTATCCCGATAACCAGAAAACCGCATGCAGCTAATAATATTCTTTTCATCAATTTATCTCCAATATTGTTTTGAGATTAGTATTTTTTCTTTGTGTCTTGGTGTCTTAGTGGCTGAGCTGTTACAAATCCGGGTATTTTCCCCGGCAAGGCTGAAAATACCTGTCTGCAATTATACCCTGCCGGTCGGGTTGTCAAACAAGTTCTTGATATGTGGGATTTTTAGTGGTTGTCAAAAAAACGTTCCGGTATTCAAACGTTTTTTTCTACAACCACTT
>CBDUUO010000255.1:0-5182 GCA_965370395.1 uncultured bacterium | reverse complement strand
GCCCATCCGGAAAACGCGAGCATCGAAGAACTCAAGCAAGTTTCTCGGGTGGGCTATAATGAAACAGCTACACACTGTAGGGCCATCCAGATGCTCTTAGCCGGTGCCAACAGAGCATTTGTCTGCAATGCACTGTTGGTAAAAATGAAGAAAAATTATTAGAGCGTTTGCATCAGGCCATATTGGAGGTTATCGACAACCCGGCGAAGACACAACTAACTACCGCTATCGGAACGTTATTTTGACAAACGCTCTAACAGGAGGAAATTTATGGATGCAGTTGAAATAGTTGCCCAGCTAATGGCGATTTCCGCTACCACGGCGCCTAAAAGCAAAGGCGAAAATTTTGTAAAGACCAGGGTGCTCAAGGGAAAAGTTGTAAAAAAACTCGCCGATGGCATGCTGGCCTTTGGTCAGAGAACCCAAAAAAAGGATTTTGACCGGGATTCTAAAAATGTGGCGCAGTCTGATGCAGTGTTGCTGATCGGAATTAAAAAAGCCAAGGTACTTGGCCTGGATTGCGGCGCCTGTGGGTATCCGGACTGCAAGACCTTTCAGAAACAAAAAAAAGAAAGCGGTGATTTTGTCGGTCCGGCCTGTGCCTATCGTTTGCTGGATATGGGGATCGCGCTGGGTTCGGCGGTCAAAACCGCCAGCATACTCAATGTGGATAATCGCATTATGTATCGGGTGGGCGTGGCGGCGCGCGCGATGGATCTCGTGGATTGGGATTTTGTAATGGGAATTCCGCTTTCGGTCACCGGCAAGAGTATATACTTTGATAGATAATATTTTATACTCACAACACCGCGACTATATAGAAATGCAAAATATTGTTGAACCACCATTAATTCTGGAGTGTTGGAGCAATGGAGTATTGGAGTAAAGAATATTTCTCGGCACCCTTTGCGTCTCGAGCGAAGCCCCGCGGAGCGGGATGCAAGCTCGGGCGGTAAAATAATAGGAGTCGTCATGCGTTATTTAATTAATGATGATCCGGAGGTTGCCCGGATTATCCAGGATGAAGAATCCAGAGTTGAAAACACGCTGGACCTGATTGCCGCAGAAAATCATGCACCGGCATCTGTTCTGGAAGCTCAGGGGTCGATTTTTAGCCTTAAAGCCGCTGAAGGTTTTCCCGGAAATCGGTTCCACGCTGGCTGCCGGCATGCGGATGAACTGGAACACCTTGCTATTTCCAGAGCCAAAGATCTTTTTGGGGCCGAGCATGCCAATGTTCAGCCTCACAGTGGTGTTTCAGCCAATCTTGCGGTTTATTTTTCCGTGCTTGACATCGGTGATCGCATCCTGTCCATGAAATTATCCCATGGCGGGCACCTGTCCCACGGTGATTCCGCATCGATTACCAGTGAATGCTTTGACTTTCAGCATTACGGGCTCAACCTTAAAACCGAACAAATTGACTATAACGAAGTCGAAAATCTTGCCAAAAGTTTCGAACCCCGCATGATTGTAGCCGGTGCCAGCTCATACCCCCGGTTGATCGATTATGTCAGATTGGCTGAAATTGCAAATTCGGTTTCGGCCTTTCTGCTGGTCGACATGGCCCACATCGCGGGGCTGGTTGCCGCTAAGATCATCCCCAGCCCGGTTCCCCACGCTGACTTTGTGACGTTTACCACTTACAAAACCTTACGGGGCGGTCGCGGCGGGGTGATTTTGTGCAAACAGGACCATGCCGACAGGATTAACAGGGCCATATTTCCCGGCGGGCAGGGAACCCCCGCGCTTAATTTTATTGCTGCCAAAGCGGTCTGCTTCCACCTGGCGATGGCAGATGATTTTGTCGAACTTCAAAAGAAAACATTAAAAAATGCGGCTTGCTTTGCCGGCGAGTTTGAACGCCTAGGGTATCGAATCGTTTCCGGCGGGACAGACAATCATCTGGTGCTTATTGATTTGCGATCCAAAGATTTGACAGGAGCGTTTGCTGAAAAAACGCTGGAATCCGTGGGAATTATCGTAAACCGCAACGTTATTCCCGAAGATCCGGAAAGACCGGGCCTGACCAGCGGTATCCGCATCGGCAGCCCGGCCGTCAGTTCCAGAGGCATGGCTGAACCGGAGATGCAGCAGATTGCCCGAATCATGGATGCGGCCATGTTAAATATTGAAAATTCACAGATCCTGGGCCAAGTGGCCAAAGAAGTTGAAGATTTGTGCAAAAAATTTCCGGTATAAAAATAAAACGATTTGTTGATGCCATCATAACTCTGGTAAAATAAACAATTCGTAAAAGCGATAAAATGGCATAATCTAAACTGGAGGTTTTTATGAACAACAAGAGTCTAAGAGAAGCGTTTTCCGAGCTTTCGACCCCTTTAATTACCGATGCGTGTATGCGTTTAGGCGTTTTTATGCGGGTTGCGCCTATCGGGGTCAACCCCCTGGTTGCGGGGTGGAAAATTGCCGGGCGCGTATTGCCGGTTCGACATTCCGGAAGTGTGGATATTTTTCTGGAAGTCATGGCAAATGCAGATGCCGGTGATATTCTGACCGTTGATAATGGCGCCAGAAGACATGAAGGCTGTATCGGAGACCTTATCGTCCTTGAAGCGCAAGCCGCGGATCTCGGGGGTATTGCGGTTTGGGGATTTCACCGGGATACGCCTCAGCTTATCCAAATCGGTTTTTCTGTTTTTAGTTATGGCGCATATCCGGCAGGGCCTAAACGTGCCTACCCCCGCGGATCGGATGCGCTTACTCTGGCAAGGTTTGGCGATTTTAAGCTGACTGCAGACGATGTGGTTTTTGGAGATGACGACGGGGTTGTTTTTACTTTGCTAGAAAATGTCGAGGATATTATTTCCTTAGCCCGCAAGATTGCCGAAACCGAACAGCGCCAGGCTGAAAACGTCAAAAATGGGAAAACCCTTTCTAGACAATTTAAGTTTGATGAATTTTTGAAAAAACGCAGCAAAAATTCGGCTTATACCTTTCGCGAGCATCTGCAGAAAATCGGCGGTGCTATCGAGGTTTAATTTTTAGACAGGATTTACCGGATTGACTGGATATTTTAGTTTTTGACGGAGCAGGGGCGCTCGGTGAAAATGTCTGTGGTCGTCTTTGTGGGTCTGTGGCTATTCATATCTGTTTGTTGGGCTTACGGCCGCAACCCTGAATCAAAACGCCTCTAGTAAAAGGAGTTTATTATGGCCAAATTCATCGACCTCAGCCACGTAATCGAAAATGGCATGATTACTTACAGCGGTCTGCCGGGACCCGTAATCAGCGACCATATGAGCCGGGAAAACTCTGAATCCCATTATTCGGATGGTACAACGTTTCAGATCGGAAAAATCGAAATGGTCGCCAATACCGGCACCTATATTGATGCACCATTTCACCGCTACTCGGAGGGAATAGATTTATCCAGGCTTAAAATGGCGTCGATCTCCAATCTGGACGGCATTGTGTTTCGGGCAGATCAAGGGATGCGCTCAATTGATAAGGATGTTTTCGATAACGACAACATCAAGGGCAAAGCCGTACTTATCCATACCGGCTGGGACCGGCATTGGAGAACCGATGCGTATTTTGAAAACCATCCCTTCCTTACCCGGGATGCGGCTGAATATCTAAAATCTTCAGGTGCTGCCCTGGTGGGGATCGACTCGCTCAATATCGATGATACCGCCGATGGAGCCCGACCGGCGCATTCCATTTTACTGAAGGCCGATATTCCGATTGTTGAACATATGTGTCACCTGGACTTATTGCCGGATCAAGGGTTTAGATTCTTTGCGGTACCGGCTCCTGTTAGGGGGATGGGGTCCTTTCCGGTGCGCGCCTTCGCCTTGATTGATTAATTAGCCACAGACCCACACAGCAGTCTCAATAAGTCTTTGGGTGTCAGGTGTCAGTCGTCTGGTTCAACGTTCAAGCTTCAGAGGTTAGATAACAGAGGTCAGAGGACAGAAAACAGAGAACCGCAGAATATCGAATGTTGAATATCGAGGTATAAGAAAAATTCGTCATTCGAAATTCCTTGTTCGATATTCGATATTCAAAACCTGGAAAATTGATGCGCTGCCTTGCATTCCAAATCTGACGCCAGATGGTCAGCAATCAGATGGCAGCGACCCTGAACCTAGAACGCTGAACCTGAATGTTGACACCTGAAAGTGCCGCCCGGCTATTCCCAGTCCAACAGGCGCTGTTGGCCTTCCAGTTTGCGGATTTGGGCCAGGTCCTGGCTGACTTCAAGACATCCCCGGTAGTATCCGTCGGCATCGCGCACCGCAAAGTAGCGAATGTAGATGAATTTGTCGCCCAGTTCGATCCAGAATTCGGCCGTATCGCGTGAACCGGACTTGAAGGCGTCCAGGATCTGGTTGACCAGATGGACGCTTTGGGGCGGATGGCAGTTTCGAACCTCCCGGCCGATGATCGCAGGGCTGCGGGGGAAAATCCGCTCGGGCCCTTCGGAGTAGTAAGCCACGCGGTCGTTTTCATCGACGAAGGTTAAGTCCACCGGCAGGTGGGTGAGCATCAGGTTGATCTGCTCCAGGGTCATGCGGCCCGTATCCAGGCCCTGGGCCCCGGCTATGTCTTGCAGGACCTCCGCCGGTTCGGGGGGCACGTCCTCGGGTTCCTTAATGATATCTTCGGGCCAGCCCGTATCCGGTACCACCCAGGCAAAACCGATGTCAGCCTCACCCTCCTTGACCTTGATCCATTCCTGATCGGAAAGCATATCCAGACTGGCCGGATAAAGGATGTGTTCTTCCTTGTAGATCATATCCCGGATCGCCTGGATGGCTTCTTTCAAAGGCGTTATGGTACCCTCCGGATCGGATTTGGCACAGGCCTCGCGGGCCTGCTTGAGGCCGGCGCGAATGTCATCGTGGATGGACCACATCACCTGGGAAGGTCCGGTAAAGTGGTGGGCCTCCAGCATGGGAAAGAGCTGATTCTCCTTGCGGGTGTAATGAATATCGATCTCTGATAAGCGTTCGATAAGGGATCCCAGCGCCTGGCGGTTCTCCTGGAAGGCCTCAGGCCGGGGGGGGTGTCCGATGCGCCCCATGAGCATGCTGGTCTCACCCATGATCTTTTCGGAAGCCCGGTTCTCCTTCATGAAGGTGTGGATGGGATGTCCCATTGGCGGCTCCGGCCGGTCCTGCTCCTCGAGCGCTTCTTTAAATATTTCAACGTGGAC
>CBDUUO010000254.1:0-5198 GCA_965370395.1 uncultured bacterium | reverse complement strand
ATAAAAAAAGGAGTCGAACATGCGAATTACGAAAGTATTCATCATCATTGGACTGTGTTTAGTTCTGGCCGCCGGTACGGGGTTTGCCGCAGACAAAAAACTGAAAGCCGGCTTTATTTACGTGGGGCCGGTGGGAGACTATGGATGGTCCCATGCCCATGACGTGGGCCGCAAGTTCGCCGAAGAAAAACTCCCCTGGCTGGAAACGATATTTATCGAATCGGTGGCCGAAGCCGACGCTTCCCGTATTATCGACCGCTTGATTCAGGAGGAAAAATGCGATGTCGTTTTTACGACCAGCTTCGGTTACATGGAAGACACGGTCAAGGCCGGAGGCAGGTACCCGGATAAAAAGTTTATGCACTGCTCAGGGTTTAAGCAAACCCCGAATGTCGGCACTTATTTCGCCGATCTGTATCAGACCTATTATCTCAATGGACTGATGGCCGGGGCGCTGACCAAGACCGATAAGATCGGCTACGTCGCCGCTTTTCCGATTCCGGAGCTGATCCGCCATATCGATGCCTTCGCTCTGGGGATCAAAGCGACGAATCCCAAAGCAAAAGTACACGTCAAATGGATCTATGCCTGGTACGGTCCGGACAAAGCCAGGGAGGCGGCTGAAGCCCTGGTTGCCGAAGGTTGTGATACCCTGGCATTTACCGAAGATACACCTGCTGTCATTGAAGTGGGCCAGGAACACACCGAAAAGGGCAAACAAATTTACACATTCAGCCATTACAGCCCGATGCAGCCATACGGTAAGGATTCGGTGGTGTCCGGACAGCTCGTCGATTGGGGTGTCATGTATGTAAAAATTTTAAGCGATATTTATAACGGCACCTGGAAAAATGTCGATGAGTGGTGGCTGATCCGCGAAAATGCAGCTATCCTGGGCGGTACCTTCAATGAAATCATCAACCCGAAATTTACGGGTGAATTAAAAATGGCGATGGTGGACACGGCTGCTTTCGGCAAAATTTCCGTTTATGAGCTTATCGCCAAAAGGTACGACCAAATGAAAACAGGTGGTCCGGATCTATTCGATCCGTTCGACGGACCGGTCAACGACAATACCGGCAAGCTCCAGATCAAAGCGGGACAGAGAGCTTCCAAAGGCGACCTGCTGAGTATTATGTATTATGTCGATAATGTCGCCGGCAGCATCCCGAAATAATGTTACTTGCCAAATAAAACGGGGAGCTTGCATTTCTGCGGCTCCCCGTTTTTTTTCTGTGAACGGTGAGCTTTGAACCTGTAAACGCTTAGCTTTGACCCACACCATAACCGGATCAACCGGTGGAGAAGGCTCGATAGGCAGTATGGAAAAGATTAAAAGCCTTGAGATTATAAATATTACTAAATTATTTCAAGGTGTTATAGCAAATAGCGATATCAATATTTCCATAGGAGAAGGGGAAATTCTGGGCCTTCTGGGTGAGAACGGCGCCGGAAAAACCACTCTGATGAATATTTTATATGGCCTTTATCAGCCGGATTCCGGGGCTATCCGGATCAACGGAAAAAACATCAGCATCAAATCTCCGGTTGACGCCAGGCGGCACGGCATCGGCATGGTCCATCAGCATTTTATGCTGATCCAGAATCACTCTGTAGCCGAAAATATTGCCCTGGGCTATGAAATGGCCTCCTTGATGTTTCCGCAACGCAAGATCAAAGACAGCATTCTTTCCTTTTCTCAAAAATTTAATTTTGATCTCGATCCATCCAAAAAAATCTGGCAATTATCGGCCGGTGAACAGCAGCGGGTCGAAATCATCAAAGCCCTGATCAATGGCGCTGATTTGCTAATCCTTGATGAACCCACGTCGGTGCTGACGTCTCAGGAGACCCAGGATCTTTTTCAAAATCTGAGAAAAATGAAAACTCAGGGACATTTGATTATTCTGATCAGCCACAAGCTGGACGAAATACTGGAGCTTTGCGATCGGGTGACGGTGTTACAAAAGGGGCGAATCGTCGATGAAGCGCAAACCACAGATGTCGATAAAAGGAGTCTGGCCCGAATGATGATCGGCAGAGACATCATCTTCCAAATCGAAAAAGAGCCGATGGAGAGAAGTGAAAAGACCATTACGATCGACAATCTCGTCGTTAACGACGATAAGGACCTGGAGGCCGTCAAAGATATCTCTTTTGATATTTTCCGAAATGAGATTTTCGGTATTGCCGGTGTTTCCGGAAACGGTCAACGTGAACTGGTGGAAGCCATCACGGGCCTGCGACCGGTCGAATCCGGCAAAATAGCCATAGACGGAAACGACATCACCAATGAATCGGTACGCTGCATTTACAACAGCGGGATTGCCCACGTTCCGGAAGAACGGATTAAATTTGGAATTGCTCCCGGCTTGTGCGTGTATGACAACGCCATTCTAAAACAGCACCACAAGCAAAAGTATTCAAATAAGCTTTTCCTGGCCTACAGCAAAATTAAACAACATGCGCAAAATCTGCTGGACGACTTTAAGGTGTTGGCCCCCTCGATTAATGTCCAAACGAAAAATCTGTCCGGTGGCAATATCCAAAAACTGATCTTGGGTCGGGAAATCAGCGAAAATCCATCTCTGCTGGTGGCCTCCCACCCGACATACGGACTCGACGTCGGAGCAACGGAATTTCTCCGCAAACTGCTGTTGAAACGCCGCAAGGAAGGCGGCGCCGTTTTGCTCGTTTCTGAAGATCTGGAAGAAATTTTCGAACTTTGTGATCGTATCGCTGTGATGTTTGAGGGTGAATTCATGGGCATATTAAGCAGTGACGATCCGCGCTTAGATGATATTGGGCTAATGATGGCCGGTTCATTGCGCCTTTAGTGCCGGAGTGCGAACATGCTAAAATTGAAAGTTGCCGACCGAATCGACATCCTTCCAAGGCATTCATTGCTGTCACTTGTGTTTTCACTGGCAGCCGGACTCACAGCCATCGGTTTTATTTTTTTATTATCCGGGGTAAATCCGCTGTATGCCATCGCCAAGATTTTCAGCGGATCCTTCGGCAGTTTATTCGGCTTCAAGGAAACCGTTACCAAAGCGATCCCTCTCATTTTAATCGGTGGCGGTCTGGCGGTGGCCTTCCGAGCCAAATTCTGGAATATCGGAGCTGAGAGCCAGCTGCTGATGGGAGCGATTTTCGGCACCTGGGTGGGACTGAACTGGGGACCTCATCTACCCTGGCCTGTTATTGTCCCCCTGATGTTTTTGGCAGGGTTTGTGGGCGGCGCCCTCTGGGGATTGATACCGGCAATTCTCAAGATAAAATTCTCGATCAATGAGATCATATCAACCCTGATGCTGAATTACATCTGCAACGAATTTATGAAGCTTCTGATCGTCGGCCCCTGGCGGGGCAAAACGAAATTCGGATTTCCCTACACCGATGATCTGCCCCTATCCGCAACCTTATCTGTGCTTCCCGGCTCCCGGATTCATTATGCGACCCTGCTGGTCGCCGTTGCCACCGTGATTTTACTGGGGATTGCGATCTATAAGACCCGCTTCGGCTATGAAGTCCGCGTCATCGGAGAAAATCCTGACGCCGCCAGATATTCGGGCATCGATTTTTTTAGAACAACACTGATCATCATGGTCATCAGCGGCGGGATGGCCGGGCTGGCGGGCGTCGGTGAGGTCGCCGGCATCCACCATTATTTGAGCTATCCGGAATCCATATCATCCGGTTACGGCTACACCGCGATTATCGTTGCCTGGCTGGCAAAGCTCAATCCCTTTTACGTTATCCTTTCCGCCCTTTTCTTTGCCGGTATTCTCGTGGGGGGCGATGCCATCCAGATTTCCCTGGGATTGCCGGCGGCAACCGTGCAAATTTTTAACGGTACCCTGCTTATGTTTTTGATTATGGGTGACTTTTTCCTAAAAAACCAGGTAACGCTTCAATGGCGTCTGAAAAGGAACTAAGCATTGGAAGATATCATTATCTCAGTAGCGCAGCGAACGTTGGTTGCCGGCACGCCTCTGCTTTTAGGGACTATCGGCGAAGTGATCTGCGAACGATCGGGAATTCTAAATCTGGGTGTTGAAGGCGTCATGGCCATTGGTGCCGTTACCGCTTTTATTATAACGTTTGTAACCGGCAATCCGTGGTTCGGACTACTGGCGGCCATTATTGCCGCATCCTTGATATCTATCATTCATGCGTTTGCTTCGATTACCCTGCAGGCCAGTCAGGTCGTATCGGGATTGGCTCTAACCATGCTGGGCCTGGGTATATCCGGGCTGGTGGGAAAACCCTATATCGGCAAGCCCCTTACCATTAAGATGCAGAATTGGGCGATCCCGCTTTTATCGGATATACCGATCCTGGGTCCGATATTATTTGATCACAGCCCCTTTTTTTATATGGCGCTTGTGCTGGCTGTCATGGCCTGGTTTACTCTGGAATATACCCGGCTCGGGATTATCATCCGTTCGGCCGGCGAAAATCCAAGGGCAACCGAAACCCAGGGCATTAACGTTTACCGGGTGCGCTATTGGTGTGTCATCATCGGCGGAGCGTTATCAGGTATGGCCGGTGCGCATCTTTCCACCTCTTACAGTAAATCATGGATCGAAGGTATGACGGCCGGCAGAGGATGGATCGTTATTGCGCTGACCATTTTTGCTTTATGGAATCCGCTGCGGGCAGTGATCGGCGCCTTTTTATTCGGAGGGATATTCGTCATCCAGTATCTGCTTCAACCGCTGGGCATATCACCCAATTTCCTGGCCATGCTGCCCTATATTTCCACCTTGCTTGTCCTTTTCATCGGGGCGCTGCGGGATAGCCGCAGGTTCAACGCTCCGGCCATGCTGGCAGAACCTTACCGGCGAGGGGAACGCTGACCGGAGAAAGTGCCGCACCCATTGATCTGCTGCTTTCTTCATTCATAGCGGCCTTGATTCAGCCAACAAAAACGGAAACTATACCAAGGAGGCATAAATTGATTGGTATTGAGAACATAACCAATAATAACGGATTGGCCGTGGCGGCGGTGGGCGCGGCGATCGTGTTTTTGGGCCTGGTTGTCCTCACTTTTGTTATTTCCCAGATCCACAAAATCCTTAAGCTGTGGGATGAAAAAGAGAAGTTCATAGAACGATTCAAAAAAAAGGCCCCGGTCGCTGTTGCCGAAAAAACCGATGCCCCTGTTTATTCGGAACGCCATCTACCGTCTGTTG
>CBDUUO010000253.1:0-5209 GCA_965370395.1 uncultured bacterium | reverse complement strand
GCCGCTCCCACAGAGAGTTTATCTAATGGTAACTTGGACTTTCCAGATAAGCAGGATGGTTATTTTAGAATAACTAGCTAGTTATCCACCTGATTCTTAAGCTCTACCTGAATCAGAGAAAGCTCGGTTTTTGCGGTATTCTCAATACTCGCCAGCTCTTCTGCACGGCAGGTGATCGCTTCTCCCGAACGCAGGGTTTTATCTTCAGAACCGGTGATGAACTTCGCCTGGCCCTTGAGAACAAAAAGATGATACACCGTGTTCGTCTGCGCCGGCAGCTCCAGTGAAGAACTCGGATACACCGTCAACTCGGTTGCCGCATAGTTGTCTTTGTGCTCGAGCAGCTTTGATATGCCCCAAGGGTGATACACGCTGCGATGCTGCTGATACTCCTCGCGCCGCTGTTTTTTTAAGTTAGAAACAATGGATTTCACATCGCGACTGTGCTCAAGGTCTGAGACAAAAACGGAATCCGGGGTTTCGACCACAACCATATCCCGCAAGCGATTGGTAGCGATCAAGCGGTCATGGCCGAGGATCAGGCAATTGCGGGTATCTTGTACAATGACGTCACCATCGATGACGTTGTTATCGGCATCTTTTTTGAGAAAATCATACAGCGATTTCCAGGAGCCGATATCGCTCCAGCCGAAATCAGAGGGCAGCACAACCCCTTTTTCGGTTTTTTCCATGATGGCGTAATCGATGGAGATGTCGCTCAGCTGATCATAATCTTTCCTGGCGATCGGTTTATCCGCCTTAAAGATCGATTTCATTTTTTTAAGTAATTCAGGCTGGTGGCTTTTGAATTCCGAAAGTATCACCGAGGCTTTAAAGGCAAACATGCCGCTGTTCCAGAAAAAATTGCCGGCCTTAATGTATTTTTGGGCAGTGGCCGGATCCGGCTTTTCAACAAAGCGTTTGAGCACCCGAGCGCCATGGGGCGCTTTCTTTCCACCCTCAACATAACCATACCCGGTTTCCGGGTAATCGGGTTGGATCCCAAAGGTGACGATATATCCATCGTTGGCCAGCGCAATGGCGGCTCGGAGTCGCTCATGGAAGCCATCCAGGTTTTGGATGACATGATCGGCCGGGAAAATACATAAAACCGCATCTTTATCAAACGCCAGTATATGCAGCACGGCCAGCAGAATTGCCGGCGCCGTATTGCGGCCGCTGGGCTCACAGATCAGTTTGCCATCGGGTTTGAGACCGAGATTTTCAATATGCCTTGCGGTTTCATGGAAATGCTGCTCACCGCATACGACTTTGATATTCTCTGGATTCAGCACCGGCGGCAGCCGCTTGATCGTACCCTGCAGAAGAGAGTCTTCACCGACGAACTTAACCAGTTGTTTGGGATACAGTTCTCTGGAAACCGGCCACAGACGGGTGCCGGTTCCGCCCGCCAGCAGAATCGGATACACGTTCAGGTCTAGTTTCGTCATGATACCTTCTATCTTCAAATAAGAAAGCAAGTGAACCCTGTTGGATAACAAAGCAAAAAAAGTGCCTAAAATGCCTAAAATGAACTAAAGTGCCTAAAGTTAAGGAATTCTGTCCATTTTATTAAAAAAGATGGAGCATAGCGACTCAATAACTTTAGTCATTTTAGATCACTTCTAACTTTAGTTCACTTGTTTTTGTGACCACTTTGTAATGATTCCCAACACATCAACGAGACATTAAAAGGGGAAGGCCATCGCTAGCGATAATTATTTCGCTTGGGCTCCGTCTTTGCCGCCATGCACAGGGTTTCAACGGCGTTGTAGCCCAGCAACTCATTCACTTCCCGGGTCAGGGCACCACCGGCCTTCAGTTTCATTGTAGTCGGCAGAGCGATAATGGAATCGGTCTTATCAGGGCTGCGCAAATGCAGGTAGGCCCGGCACGCCCCGGGGTGTTTCTTTAAAATTCCATTAAGTTTTTCAAGTTCATCGCGGTCCGTTCGCGAGATCTCCACATTAAAATGGATGCTGGCCGTCCAGGTTTCTTCAGCTTTATCCATGGCGACCACTTTTTCGGCCAGTATTTTTACGGATTGTTCATCCTTTTGCACCTGTCCCTGAATAAAAACAGGGTTATCCTCGACAAGCAGATCACTTACCCTGGCGTACACCCGCGAAAACACCGTGGCCTCAACCGCACCGTGGAGGTCTTCGATGGCGACAAAGGCCATCAGATCTCCCCTTTTGGTTTTAATAATCTTGGTGCTGCGAATCAGCCCGCCGATTCGAACGGCACCGCCGTTATTTAACTCTTTGATGGAAACCGCATTGGCATTGGTAAACTTGTCGATTAGATCCTCATAGCGCTTCAGTGGATGCCCGCTGACGTAAAACCCCAGGGATTCTTTTTCAAATGCCAGGCGTTGTTTTTCCGACCACTCTTCGATGTCCGGCAGCGTCGGCGCATTGATGACCTGCGGATTTACCGTACCGTCAAACAGACCGATCTGGGGATCCAGCAACTCCTTTTGCACGCGCTGGCCATAATCCAGTGCATCTTCCAGAGCCGCCATCATTTGAGAACGGTTGGCGCCGGTGGAATCAAAGGCGCCGCATTTAATCAGCGACTCGATGACGCGTTTATTCACTTTTTTCAAATCGACCCGCTCACAAAAACCAAAAAGAGACGCAAACTTTTCATCGCCGAGGACTTCAATGATGCCTTCAATCGCGGCTTCACCCACATTTTTCACAGCCACCAGACCAAACCGGATCTTATCGCCATAAACGGTAAAGGCTTTATCGCTGTAATTGATATCCGGCGGCAGAACGGCAATGCCGTGACTGCGGCACTCCGCAATGTATTTTACCACGCCATCGGTGGAATGCATTTCGCTCGTCAGCAGGGAAGCCATAAATTCGACCGGAAAGTGGGTTTTGAGGTAAGCCGTTTGATAGGCAATCAGGGCATAGGCCGCACTGTGGGATTTATTGAACCCGTATCCCCCGAATTTCTCCATCAGACTGAATATCGGTGCGGCCTGCTCAGCGCCAATCGCATTTTCAGCAGCGCCGTTCACAAAGCGCTCCCGGTGCTCGGCCATAATCGCCTGGATCTTCTTTCCCATGGCCTTGCGCAGATCATCGGCTTCCGCCATGGAATAATTGGCGAGATCATTGGCAATTTTCATCACCTGCTCCTGATAGACGATCACGCCGTAGGTTTCTTTTAAGATCGGTTCCAGCTGCGGTAAAAGATACTCCACCTTCTTTCTACCATGCTTGCAGGCAACGTAGTCGTCAATCATGCCGCTTTCCATGGGCCCGGGTCGGTAGAGGGCCACCAGAGCGATCACATCGTCAAATGTTTCCGGTTTGAGTCGCACCAGCAAATCCTTCATGCCGGAACTTTCAAGCTGAAAAACGCCGGTGGTGTCCCCGGCGGACAAAAGGCGATAGGTGTCTGCATCGGTCAATTCGATATTATCAAGATCCGGCGGCGTGTGCCCCTGGCCGGCGATAAGGGAAATGGTATTGGCAATCACCGTCAGGTTGCGCAGGCCCAGAAAATCAAACTTTACCAGTCCGATTTTCTCAACGATCTTCATATCGTACTGCGTCACCACCTCACCTTTTTTTCCTCGGTAAAGCGGCATATAATTGACCAGGGGCTCGTCGGCGATGACCACGCCGGCCGCGTGGGTCGATGCGTGCCGGGGAAGGCCCTCAAGTACCCGGCAGATTTTGATGAGTTCATCGATTTCGGGCTTTTGGCGGGTCAGGTCGACCAGTCGGGGCTCGCGTTCCAGTGCCTCGTTAAGACTGATGTTGAGTATATCGGGGACCATCTTGGCGATGGCATCCACCTCAGCCAGCGGAATATCCATTGCCCGCCCGACATCCCGGATAACCGCCCGGGTTTTCAGTTTCCCGAAGGTGATAATCTGGGCGACGTAATCGCCGCCCCCGTATTTGTCGACAACATATTTGTAAACGTCTTCCCGGCCGTCGATGCAAAAATCAACATCAATATCGGGCATGCTCTTGCGCGCCGGATTTAGAAACCGCTCAAAAATCAGACCGTGGACGATGGGGTCCAGATCGGTAATTCCCAGGCTGTAGGCAACCAGGCTGCCGGCTGCCGAACCCCGGCCGGGGCCGACCGGCACGTTGTTTTCTTTGGCATAACGAATAAAGTCGGCCACGATTAAAAAATAACCTGAAAATCCCATATCGTGTATCACCGAAATTTCATACTCAAGGCGGTCGCGATAAAGGGCTTCATCAATTTGCGGATTTTTTTCTTTAAGGCGCAGCATGCGCCGCTCAAATCCCTGTCGGACTTTGCGCGTAAACAGCTCATCACTGCTCAGCTCTGACTCATCTGCAAACCGGGGAAAGTGATACGTTTTAAAATCAAAGTCGATGTTGCACCGACCGGCAATATCGACGGTGTTGCTGAGCGCTCCCGGGTAGTCTTTAAAAGCCGCATACATTTCAGCCTTGGATTTAAAATAGAGCTGGTCGGTTCGAAACTTAAGGCGCTCCTTATCATGGATGGTTTTGCCGGTTTGAATGCACAGCAGCACATCATGGGCCCTGACATCCTCTTTGTTTAGGTAATGGCAATCATTGCTCGCCACCAGGGGAATCGATAGCCGTTGACTGATGTCCAGCAGTGCCTGATTGACCCGTTCCTGTTCTTCGATGCCGTTGTTTTGCACTTCCAGAAAGAAATTGTTCTCACCAAAAATGTCACGATACCCGTGGGCCACTTCTTCAGCCTGCTCGATGCGACCCTGTAGTATGCGACGCGGAATCTCGCCGTGCAGACAGGCAGTTAAGCCGATCAGACCCTGACTGCATTCTTTGAGGATTTTTTTGTCAATACGCGGTTTATAATAAAATCCTTCAAGCTGAGCAGCCGTGGCCAGCTTGCACAGGTTGCGGTAACCTTCTTCATTTTTGACCAGCAAAATGAGGTGCGAAAGTTCTTTGTTGTCCAACGGGGTTTTATCAGAACGGGTCCTGGGCGCCATATAGATCTCACAGCCGATAATCGGCTTTATCCCCGCCGCTTTGGCCTTTACAAAAAATTCTACGGCGCCGAACAGCGTTCCGTGGTCGGTAACGGTTACCGCCTGCATATCAAACTCGGCCGCACGCCGCAAAAGATCATCAATGCGGATGGCGCCGTCTAAAAGGCTGTACTGGGTGTGGACATGCAGATGAACAAAATCAGGAACGGCTTCGGTCAT
>CBDUUO010000252.1:0-5216 GCA_965370395.1 uncultured bacterium | reverse complement strand
AAGCATCCGTTCAAACCAGAAGGTCTTTCAGCCGTCCCATCTCTTTTTCAGCATCATCAACCATCTCGTCGATAATGCCTTTGAGCGGTTTGATTCCACTGACCAGGCCCACCGATTGACCGGCCATTAATGAGCCTTTGGCGATATCCCCATCGATTGCCGCGTCTTTTAATGCGCCCACCCAGAATCGTTCCACTTCAAACTGGGCCTCCTCACGATCAATGATTTGATTGTCGAGTTTATTCAAAAGCTCTAGCTGAAGTTTGCCGAATTCTATGGTGCCTTCATTTTTCAAAGCGCGTACCGGTATTACCGGAAGACGGCTGTCAAATTGAGGCGTAGCGGTGGCATCTTTAGCTTTTGCCTTTTTGAACACCTCTTTAAACTTCGGGTGAGCGTTGCACTCCTCCGCCATCACAAAGCATGTTCCCATTTGAATTCCCGCCGCCCCCATCATCAGCAAATGCGCCATCATGCGCCCGGTGGCAATGCCGCCGGCAACAAATATAGGTACGCTACTGACTTCAAAAAGAATCTGTTGAACCAGAACCGATAAAGCTACCGGGCCGATGTGACCGCCGGCCTCGGAACCCTCGAGAATGAGGGCGTCAGCGCCCCGATCAATCAGCATGTGAGCCAGCGGTGCAGTGGAAGCAAAGCAGACCACCCTTGTTCCGGATTCTTTTACTTGCTTTATCTCGGTTTTTTTGGCAATTCCGCCTGCGAATACAACAAATTCACATCCCAAATCGCAAACAAGGTCCAGTTGATCTTTATAAACCGGGGCCAGAGTGATGACATTCACCCCGAACGGTGCTTGCGAAATTTTACGGGTTTCAATGATCTGGTCTTTCAGAACCGCTACCGGTGCATTACCTCCGGCGATAAGCCCAAATCCTCCGGCTTCGCCCACCGCGGACACGAGTTGAGGGTCACTGATCCAGGTCATGGCGCCGCACATGATGGGATATTTGCAGCCCAAAAATTCTTTGCCGACTTTTAAAAACCGATCGATTAACATGGCACTACCTTTTAAAGGAAGGTGTAATTTTTACTTTACTTGTTTTCCTCTGGCAGCAGGAGTTGATTTTTCTCATAAATGCTGTGAAATGTCAGTCCCGGTGCCCAGGTTCGCTCCATGACCTGATCGTGAAAGGACTTTTTGTGAACACCGGTGAATGAACCGCTGGGAATATGTTGATGGCAAGTTATACATGCACCAACTTTTTCCATCTTATCGCGCATTTCCTTTGGAAGAGGGCCGGACAGAGGCCAGTGGTGGCCAACGGTTTGAAGCTGTTTATTATCCCTTGTAACAACTTGATTTAGATCCATTGGAAGCTCCGGTATAGGTGGAATCTGGATTTGAGCATGTTTGCTAATGATTTCACCTTGTGATGTTGCCACGTCAACAGAGACCCCCTGGACGTAGGCTTTCAGGTAACGTCCATCGTGAGTACCATAGCCCAGCGTTTTGCTATTTGTATGGCAGGAAGCGCATGTGCGGGCTTCCCGGGCCCTTGTGTGCGGGGCTGCAGGAGCCATGTCGATGCCTCGTTGCCCTTCGGGGCCGCTGTTTTCCAGATTGGCCGCTGTCCTCCAGATTTTGTTCAGGACAAGGGTTTCGCCATCCGGACCAATTACTGTTGTGATTTGCTGGCACCCGGGGATGATCGGGCTGACCCGACCTTCACCATTTATGCCGAGGATCGGATTTTCCCACCGGAGGTATCCGCGCGCTTCGGTTACCTTACCGGGGCCTTTGATCGAATTTCCGTCTCGTTTGGATTCGGCCGTATGTCCATCAGAAAGCTGGATATTTCCGGAAGCAATCCAGTCAATCGATTTTTTCCCTTCTGAATAATCCACCTTGACATGGCAGCCGTAGCATTGAGGAGCCCAGGTAGAGTGACAGGCATAACATTCTAGTTTTTCTAAATGGCTCTTGGCCATGATCATCGCGGAGATGGCGTCTTGGGGGTTATGCCATTTTTTCTGAAGACGAATTGAATTCAGTGTGGGTACTTGAAAGTCCAGACCACCGGCCGAATGTACGATGACCTTATCACCTTGCCGAACGACATTTCCGAATGGATTTCCTCGTGTCGTCAGTAGATATCCGTCCCGGGAAGGATACAATGTATTGAATTTCTCATGGGTTTCTAAAGGCTCTTTGGCCACTCCACGCGGTCTTTTTAAGTCCAATTCCCGGCCGAATTCATCGGCCCAGCCCAGGGGAAGTTCCCACGGATATTTGGTGGGGGTGCCGTGGCAATCGGTACATTCAATTTCCACATATGCTAAAGTGGTGCCCATGATATTTCCGTTTCCATGAAGTGCTGTCGTATTGTGGCAGTCCTGGCATAGCAGTCCGCCTTCGGGGTTGCCTTCCCTGCTTTTAAGCTTATGGTGGGTGTCATCTTTTACGTATAGATAATACTTGGTATGCAGTTTGGTCATCTTGCTGCCGGTTTCCGTAAAAGGTGTGCCATACGGAAATTCCATCAGGCCCTGAAATGAGACGCCGATGCGTTTGCCGCGGTTATGACACGTAACGCAGGTTTCGTGGGGAATTCCGGAATAAACTTTTCCGTTTACGACCACTTTTGCTTCCCGGGAAGCCTGGATGGAATGAACCAGGGGATGCCCTTTCTTGTCTTTCGGAATGGCCGAATCCGTGCCTTCATAATATCCTTCATTGCTATATGGAATATGACAGGCTGCGCAGCCCATGCCCCGCATATCGCCGCGTTTATCCCTGCCGCGAACGCCGACATGGCAGCGCTGACACTCGGATCGAATGTATGTGTATACGGCCTGTTCAGGATTTGTCTTTATGGTTTCTAAATTCACCTCAGGCAATTTCTCAAGTTTTGTAGGGAAATTATGCGGGAACTTTTTCGCTAGTTCCTGCATGTACTGTTTGTATTCTGCGGTGCCGAAAACAGGCACCGGTCCATCGGGATCGTCAATGTCGTAATTACCGTAACGTTTTTCATAGCCAGTTGACACCGGTCCCCACCCCCAGAGCGCACCCTGAATTTTTCCGGCCTCGGTATGCATGACGGAACGATGTCCGGCATAGACCCACTTTTGATGGCAGATTCCGCAGGTCTTATCGTTAATCCACATGGATGCGGAATGGCGGTTGAAGGCCTCAAGCATGCTGCCCTGAGGGGTTCCCGAGTGGGCCTTCTTTGCGTCTTTTTCTTCCTTCGGGTTTCCCCCGTGACAGACCACACAGCCATTGGGATCGCCCTGTTTTTGACCCAGATCATAAATACGCTTTGCCATCCCTGAATTGTGGGCTCGAATAGGTTCGATGCCGGCATGGCATTTGCTCGAAGCAAGGCATCCGGTTTTCGGAGCCGGAAACGCATTTGGATCCATCTCAGGGATCGGATATTCTGCACTGAGTACGGGTACCGCTCCAATGGTAAGAAAAACAAATAGGAAATAGAAAATAGTGAGGATTTTCATTCCGGCTGTAGATAAAAGCATGATTTTTTACCTCCGGCCTATAAGTTTCCATCCAAATTTTTCACAGCAAGGCAATACGGCTGGATATTAGATGCTAAAAAATTTAAAAATATATTTTGATGCGACAATAATAATCACTGTTCCCAGCATCAGTTTTATCCATTTTTCGGGTGCGTATTTTTGCACCCTGGCGCCCAGGTACATTCCCATCAGCCCACCTGCTCCGAACAAGATACCCAGCAGCCAGTCCGGGCCTGCCACCGCCCCGTTGATCGGGATGAGGCTGTAAAAGGTCACACCGGCCAGCGATGAAACAAAGGTTCCCAGTAACACCGCACCGGCGATGGCATACACTGGCAGTTTGAAAAATGTGATTAAAAACGGCGCGATAATTGAACCGCCGCCGATACCGTAGACACCGCCGATGATACCCACTGCCAGGGCCAGTCCGAGCAGCTTTGCGGTTGCAAAAGAATATGTGGCGCCTTTGAAGTTAAAGCGGGTGCTGTTTATCTCGATCGAGTTGTTTTCCACCTTGTCGGTGAGGGTGCAGCTGTCTTGGGTTTGGGATACGGCAGCTTTACCGTTTAATGCTTCTTTTAAAAGTTTGAAAGCAATCAGCAATAAGACACAGCCGACAAAAAATTTGAACGTCTTCGGATCCGGCAAATAGGCAATGCGAAGATAATAACCGATAAGGACGCCGGGGATAATTCCGGTTACAATCAAAATCGCCACCGGCCACACGAAGCGGCCCTCTCTGGCATAGCGGTACACACCGCCGGGCGTACCGGTCACATTGAACAGAAAGTTGGTGGCTGATACCGAAGGACTGGTGAATCCCAGGACACTCATTTGAAACGGCAAAAGTAAAAATGCGCCTGAGATCCCCCCCATGGAGGTGAAAAAGGAAATACCGAAAGCCACCAGAGGCGGGATTAAAATAAAGGTCTCAACCCCGGAAAGTGGAAATGAAAATTTTAAAAACTCCATGATTATAACTTGAGTATAGTTTGGTTTCCGACTTTTATAATATATTTGTGGGACATGCCACTAGATGGGCTGATTTAAGGACCACTGGGAATCCACATAAGTTCCGGATTTAGCTTATCGGTCCAGGGGACGCCTGAATTTCTCCAGCCGTTTTTAAAACGCTTGCCGTAAAAAGAACTGGAAGGATCTTTAACCCGATCACCTTCGAAGCCATCGGTAACCGAATAGGCGATCTTAAAACCGGCCGATGCCATTGCATTTACAGCTGCGGCGCTGCGGTTACCGGAGCGGCAGATCACCAGAATGGTATCGGACGTTTTGAATTTCTGGCCGACTTCAGCGATAAAGTTTGGATTCGCTACCATCAAAGGCCCTTTATTTCTGACCGCCATTTTATAGTTGAATAATTGAATGGGAATATTACGGGCCATGGGGGAATGACCGACAAAAATGTATTCTTCCGGCGTCCGGACGTCTAAAATTTTGATTTTGCTTTTGCCAGTCAGCCACATTTCATAGGCTTCTTTAGCCGTCACATAAAGCCCTAAGACGGTCTGCTTTTTCTTTGGCAAAGCTGATTCTGCTGTCGATATAGAAAACCAGCTCAATAAGAGTAAAATCACAATCGATATTGCAAATAACTTTTTATTCATTTCATGTGCTCCTATTTTATTTAAAAATACAGCCGAAAATTTTGTCATCGGCAGACACACATTGCGCTTTCAAAAGCTTGTACTTTGCCA
>CBDUUO010000251.1:0-5216 GCA_965370395.1 uncultured bacterium | reverse complement strand
TCATTTCAAAAATAGATTCCAAATTTTTTCAACCCGGTTTCGCAGGGGGCTGAATTTTTCCTGGGGGACTTTGGACGATTTTTCCTGAAGACTGGCCTGATGGGCCACTGCACGATAAATCAGGTAAGCATGTTTTAAAATGTGAGCCGTATATTCGTCGATAGCACCCGTGGTGATTAACGTCTGGATCAGGCGCACATTATCGGTCCACTGCAGTAATCCGGGATATTCATAAGATTTTAACAGAACCAGATACTGCACCAAAAATTCGATGTCCACCATTCCGCCCGTATCCTGCTTGAGATCAAACATCCCTGTCTCGGGTTTTAACAGTTCTTTGCGCATGCGGTTTCGCATGTCGACCACTTCCTCCCGCAGTTTGAGCTCTTTTCGCTGACGGGCCAGAACTTCATGGCGGGTGCTTTCAAAGTGGTCGGTTAACAGAGAATCGCCGAGGATGGACCTTGCCTTTATCAGGGCCTGATGTTCCCAGGTCCAGGCCGAGTTCTGCTGGTAGTCGCGAAATGCTTCTGCATGGCTTACCAGCACCCCGGAACCCCCGCTGGGTCGCAGCCGCATGTCAATTTCATACAATTTGCCCGCCCGTGTGTGGGCGGTCAGGATATGGATGACGCGCTGCCCCAATCGGTTAAAGAATTGGGCGCTGTCGGTTGCCTGCCGGCGTGCTTGAGTTTTTTCTCCAGTTGCGGAATGCAGAAATACCAGATCCAGATCCGAGCCGTAGCCAAGCTCCAGTCCGCCGAGCTTGCCGTAAGCGATGACCGCAAAGCCTTTATCACAGGTCTTGCCGTTGAGCCGGCAGGCCGGTGCACCGTGCTTTTCAAGTAGATGATCATAGGCCCTATTGACGACTTCAGCCAGCACCGTCTCGGCAATATCGGACAGGCGATCGCTAACCCGCATCAGGGGCAGCGCACCGCTAACATCGGCTGCGGCAACGCGCAGCACGTTGATTTCTTTGAAAACGCACAGCTGCTCTATCTGGTATTCTAAATCATCTGATGGGACCTGGCGCATGCGCCGGTTTAAATCACTCTTTATCTGCCTGGCCTCAGGCGGAATGTAAAGGGTGCGGGGATCCAAAAGCTCATCTAAAAGAACCGGATGCTGGGCCAGGAAAGAAGCGATCCAGGGGCTGGCCCCTGTCAGTTGAATCAGGTGGGTTAATACCATCGGATTTTCGAGTAAAAGCGCAAGATAGCTGATTCGTCGGCCGATGGATTTTATCAGATCAATAATCCGGCCAAGAACAATCTCGGATCTCTTCCCTGCACCAACTTCTTTGAGAACCTGGGGGATTAATTTTTCAAGGCGCCGGCGGCCTTTATCACCTAACCGGTTTGATCCAAGCGTATTGCGCAAATAATCCAACAATCGCAATACCTCCCGGGGCTGGTCAAAACCGGCGCCCGCTAGTATTTCTTCAGCCTGGCTGTTGCCGATCAAGCCTTGCCAGATACCCTGCAGCTGTTCTTCTAAGTTCGGCTGTTTTGATTCAGAATCTTTGGCCTCCAGCAGGATCTGAAAATGGCGGTGCACATTGTTGCGGTGCTGATCAAGTTGCGAGGTGAATTCGACTGCATCCGCAAACCCCATCGATACCGCCAGGCGTACCTGATCCGGTTCATTCAAAGGCAAATCATGGGTTTGCTGATCGGCCGATTCCTGCAGCCGGTGTTCGGTATTTCTGAGAAATACGTAAGCTGCCGTCAGTTCGTCACTAACCTCGGTGGGAATGTGATCGTCACGGGCCAGTATCTTTAATACCTTCTGAATGCTGCGCTGTTGAAGATCGGGTGTCACACCGCCGCGAATCAGCTGAAACATGTGGCCGAAGAACTCAATTTCCCGAATACCACCCTTTCCCAGCTTAATATTGTGTTTCATTCCTTTGCGCTTAACTTCAAGAGCAATCATCCGTTTCATTTCCCTCAAAGAATCATACGCGCCGTAATCCAGATACCGACGGTAAATGAAAGGGTTTAATCGTTTAAGCAAATGATCGCCGGCCTTTTTATCTCCGGCCACGACCCGGGCCCGGATCAATGCATAGCGTTCCCACTCCCGACCCTGCTGCTCGTAATAGTTTTCCAGGGCATCAAAATGCATAACCAGCGGTCCGTTTTCCCCGTAGGGCCGCAAGCGCATGTCCGTACGGAACACGAACCCTTCGGGGGTCGGTTGACTGATGGCCTTAATGAGCTGGCGGCCAAGGCGGGTGAAAAAATCATCATTGCTGATCGATTGAGGGGTTCCGCGTGTATGGCCGGCTTTCGGGTAAGTGAAAATAAGATCGACATCGGACGAAAAGTTTAGCTCCCGTGCTCCCAGTTTGCCCAGGCCCAGGATGACCAGGTGTTGAAGTGAGCCATCTCCGGCGGTGGGTGCTCCAAATTTTTCAGATAACCCGTTGTAAAGAATTAAGGCGGTATGCTCGAGGCAGGTATCTGCCAGACTGGAGAGGTCGGTGACGGTTTCCGCTAAATTGCTGCAGCCGGCAAGGTCACGAAACGCGATGCGCGTCATTTCCCGGCGTCGAAAGACTCGCAGGATTTGGATTAAAGCCGCCTCATCTTTCACATCGATGAGAGCGCTTTTCAGCATTTCATAAAAGTCATGCCGAGAATAACTTCGTTGCAGGTCTCCACTGTCAATCAGATCGGAGATTAAAGAAGGGTGGCGGATGCAGTTTTCGGCCACAAAGTCGCTAAATGTAAACACGCGCTGAAGTGCGCGAAGAATTTGCGGGTTTTGCGGAAGGTCAATCTTATGTTTTGCGGATGATTGCTCGAACGCCCCCCACTTTCTTTCCAGGTCCTGAACCAGTATGTCGGGGAGGTCAGTAATAATGGTCATCGTTAATCAAGTTTATATAGATTCAAGTTGGGTGCTAAGCAGAAATCAATAACGTTGATTTTAGATTTTGGAATTTGGATTGCGGATTAAGAATATTGGTGCCAATTGTGTGGCTGACCAGTCTGTTTTTAAATCCAAAATCCGAATTCTAAAATCCAAACTGTGAATGCTATTTAATATACCCCCAATCCACCAGCTTTTTATAGGCATGCTTGGCGTATTTGCCCTGCTGCACGACCTGCAGATAGCGCTGGTATTCATTGGCTGCCTGCTCGACGTGATTCATGCCTTCCTGGCAATAGCCTTTAAAGAAGATCGTGTTCGGATTTCCGGGCAACAGTAATTCATAGGAGCGAAATTCCTCATAGGCGCCGTCAAAATCCTTCAGCTGGATTTTAGAATAGCCGCTGAGGTGATAGGCCTGGGCTTCTTTGGGGTAGGCCTTCTGGGCCATCTCGGCATACTGGCGGCCGACCGCGTATTTTTTTTGAGCCAAATTGCTGATCGATATCATGCACAGGGCGACATAATCATCAGGTGCTTTTTTCAACGCTTTACGAAAATGATTGCTGGCGGCATCGTATTTGCGCGTCGCCAATTGTTTCTCTCCGTTTTGAATCTCTTGGATTGCTCCTTTTTGGGCCCGTAACCTGGCGGTATGATCCATATAGCGTTCCCGGTAAAGCGGCCCTTTTAAAGCGGACTGATATTTTGTATTTGCGGTCTGAACTGCCGTATCATATCGTTCCTGACTCATCGGATGGGTGGCAAATAACAGGTCGACGGTAGTGGATTTATGTTTTGACATGCTGTTGAGCATCTCCATCAATCCGATAAACCCTGCGGAACCGTAACCGGCGCCCACCATATATTGCATGCCCAGGGCATCGGCTTCGCGTTCATTATCCCGGCTGTATGACGCCAGCAAGGCACCGGCGCTGATCTGACCGAGCTGGTCTGCCAGATCGCCCAGCGCTGCACTCTGGGTTCCGGCCAGCACCGAAATTCCGCCAACGAGCGCTTGGGTAAGCTGCCCTTTTGACATCTGTTCGGCGGCGTGCCGGGCATTCACATGTCCCAGTTCGTGGCCCAGCAGGGCGGCAAGCTCAGCCTCGTTGTCCAGCGACAGCATAATACCGCGGGTGGCGGCAATACTGCCGCCGGGAAATGCGTAGGCATTGACATAGGTGGCGTTTACCACCCGGAACGAATAGGGCATATGGGGGCGATGGGATGAAGCAGCCATCTTGTTTCCGACCTGACTGACATAGCGGTTTAATTGGCTGTCCTGCACTTCCCCGTAATCGGTGGAAAACTGAAGCGGCGAGTACTGCCTGTCGATTTGAATTTCGGTATCTTCGGATACCAGCATGAATTGCTTTTTTCCGGTTACCGGATCCGTGGCGCATCCGAACACATAGCCGGCGGCGGCCATCGATGAAAGGCACAAAAAATCGCGTCGGGTCAGACCGCCCTTCTTTGTATGGCTTAAATGATTGTGTGGCATACAGTCTTCCTTCTCATGGTGTCAGGTTTCGGGTGTCAAGTGTCAGGAACCAGTAGGTGTCAGGTGTCAGTAAACAGATGACAGAAGACAGAGGACAGAAGGGTGCTAAATCCTCCAGTTTTTATCATCTGCCTTCTGTCGTCTGACCTTTGCCACCTGACACCCGACACCTGAAACCTGAAATCTACTAAATTCCGGACACCTGAAACCTTCGTTATGATGATTTGTTATTTGGAATTTTCTTTTTGGGGTGTCATCACCTTATACGTTTCAAGCAATCGGTTTCCCAGGGAGGCCGCAAGCTGTTTGAAGAAGATTATTCCATTGTCTGCATCTTCCGCTAAAATTCTGGACAATTTGTTACTGTCCGTTTTCAGCAATTTTGTCGGTTCTAAACATTCGGCTGAAGCGGAGTAAACCGTTCCCCCGATAAGACTGGACCATCCAAAAGCTTCTCCATTACGCGCGGCATTGTAAACCACTTGTTTCGGTTCGCCGACACTTAATTTTACACGCCCATTCAACAGAATGAAAAAGAAATTGGCAGGGTCATTTTCGCGAAAAAGAATTTCACCTTTTTTATGGGAGGACATTTCGGAGATGTCCATGAATTTTTTTACAAAGTCCATGCTGGTTCCCATAAAAAGCTCAGATTGCTTGATATACATGGCTGTGCCTGTCTTCGCGTTTTAGCATTTCGAAATTTGGTTAATATTTTTCAAGGAAACAAAACCTGATATATATAAAATAAAGTCGCCGGGTTGTCAAAATAATAACCGGCTAGAGCGTTTGTCAAAATAACGTTCCGATAGCGGTAGTTTGTTGTGTCTTC
>CBDUUO010000250.1:0-5217 GCA_965370395.1 uncultured bacterium | reverse complement strand
GCCAGCTGATCTTCATTGTCCATTCGCGCCAGCAACCCGGTATGGATGTAAATCATTCCATTGGGGTAGGCGAAGGCATTCAAATAGGCATTTTTGATGACTTTCACCCGGATCACCAGATCCTCGGGTGCAGATTGAGGCCGAAGTTTGGCAGCCACTTGATTTAAGTAGTCTTCAAGTTCCTGATCCTGGTAAATAAGGCCATTGCTTTCAAAGGCGAGTTGCTCCTGTTCTGATTTTTGCCAGAGCATTTGCTCATCTTCATTCGTCAGCAGTGCATCAGAGACAAGAGAAACCTCCGGTTTTGAATGCGTTGAGCAACTCGTTGCCAGCGCGATGAAAAGCAGACAGGACAGATAAAATAAAAAATGGTTCCGTACAGTGTCCATTTTTGCCTGGTTGATGAGGGTTACAGTCCGCATAACAAAAGAAACAGATCCTATTTTTTTATTAAATCCCGGACAGTTAGAAGATTTTGAGTTTGCTACGGCAGCCGGAAAATAATTTCTGCGACATATTAAGAGCAAAAGCCGTGCCTGCCCGTCTTCGCCTAAAGGGCTTCGACGCGCTAAACCCACCCGAAGCTCTTTCGAGCGAAGGCGGGGGCCGCCCGTCCTGTCCGGACTTTGAAGGACCCAGCCAGAACATTAATTATTGATCGGCAATAATGGCCACAAACTTTAGGGTGTTCTGCAGCGGAAAAAGGAAGGCAAAGTCATGCGGATCTGTGGGGATTTTTACACAATACTTCTGCGCTTCTACACATATAGGAAAAATTCGCTTTTTTTTTACTTCTAATCATTTTTTTGTTGTCTTTTAATAATTTATGTTTAATATATTCGGTATCAACAATTCTATTTTTTGTGAGCACTGGGGGGCAGAATTTAGAAAAGGAGGAAAGAAAATGAAAAAGCTGATCGTTTTACTGTTTATTGGGTTATTGCTCGCAGGGTGCAGTTCCGAGTTTTACAAACACGATACGACGTTTAAAGACTGGGATCACGTTAAGTTTAGCTGGTGGGGATATGACAATCCGACCGCCGCAGATGCAAAAATGTCAGATGAACGCGGATGGTGGGGAGAAGAAATACCTTACATTCCTGCTCAATAATGGAAGCGTCTGATTAAACCTTGTTAAGCCGGATAAAATACTTTTCTCTTTCTGCTAAAACCAGCCGTTCAAACTCAACGATACCTCGGCATATCCTCTTGGGGGGGCAACCCGGTTTATGCGGGTGAGATGCTGACCCCGGCGTCCGACGATAATCAGATTGTTTTTAAAAGGGTGGTTCATGGGAAACGGTAAATGACCAATCTCGGGGACCGCCCTTTTTCAGTTTTATTTTATTACCCATCTGCTCCTTTCAATATCCTGAATTTCACGTTTGCGACTCCACCAAACTACTATATGTTGTGGTCTAAATCTCTTGACGCCTAATTTGCATTACCATATACTTTTTGACAATCGGTACGGTTTGGCCATATAAATGGTTAAAGGCATTAAACCTTCTTTCAATGCGTCGAGGCATTAGAGATGAGTTTTTCACGGAATTGGATCGGAATTTTCTCGATCTTCTTTACCCTCACGATTGCGGCAGCCTGCATTCCCAACAAGCAAATGACCGTGGGATCTGCTGCAACCCTTCTGGAAGATGTCTCCAACTCTGCCAATAAACAATCCGATCTAAGGGTTATCCGCGAAGGTATGCCCGCCTACCTCATGTTGATTGACGGCATGGTCGAAGCCGTGCCGAACAATGAGCGCTTGCTGATCACCGCTGCCCAGGCCTACGCCTCATTCGCCTCGGCATTTATCGAAGATGCGGACACAGAATACGCCCGTGTACTCTATGAAAGGGCTAAAAAATATGCCCTGCGCGCGCTGGAACTGCGGGGTCTGAAAAACCCGGTTTCAAAACCGTATGACGCCTTCGAAGAAGCATTAAACCGGCTCGGAAAGGACGATGTCCCCTATATGTTCTGGACGGCAACCTGCTGGGGAAGCTGGATTCGGCTAAGTTTAGGCTCGATGGCCGCCCTGGCTGAACTGCCCCGGGTAGAGGCGTTAATGAAACGGGTGCTGGTACTGGATGAGCAATTCTACTACGGCGGCCCCCATCTGTTTATGGGTATATGGTTTGCCGCCAGGCCCAAAATTGCCGGGGGTGATTTACCCCGGGCTCAGCACCACTTTAAAAAAGCCCTGGAATTCAGCCAGGGCAAGTTTTTAATGACCCAGATTTATTATGCCGACCAGTACGCCCGAAAAATCTTTGACAAGAAATTATTTGTGGCCACCCTTCAGAATGTATTGGAGACCCCGGTCGATAAAATACCGCAGTTAACATTGCTCAACACAGTGGCGCATAAAAAAGCAAAAGAAATGCTTGAACAGGTTGACGCGTATTTTTAGGAGACCCTCACATGATCCGATCCGCAGTGATGAAAATTGCCGGGCTCAGTTTTATCGCTTTGAGTCTGATGATGCCACCGGCCGCGAGTGTGGCAAAGACGCTCGAGATCAAAATTGCCACCCTGGCCCCGGGGGGAAGTTCGTGGATGCAGACCTTTCATTCCATCGATGCAGAGGTGCGCGAAAAAACCGACAAGCAGGTCGGCTTTAAGTTTTATCCCGGCGGGGTGTTAGGGGATGAAAAAGATATGCTCAGAAAGATGTATATCGGACAGATTCACGGTGCAGCACTCACCTCTGCGGGGTTATCCGCTATCTTCAACGAGATGGATGTGTTCCAGATCCCTTTTCTTTTTGAGTCGTATCATGAGGTCGATTACGTAACGGAAGAAATGGGGGCGTTTTTTCAAAAGGGATTTGATGAAAACGGCTATATCCTTTTAGGCTGGTCTGAGGGCGGATTTGTGCGCCTGATGTCAACCACTCCGGTGGCCACACTGGATGATCTCAGAAAGGTCAAAGTCTGGACCTGGGAAGATTCACCCATGACCAAAGCGATATTTGACCAGGCCAATGTTTCGGCCATTCCGCTTTCGGTGCCGGACGTTTTAGTCGGACTGCAAACCGGGCTGGTGGATGTGGTTTACGCTCCGCCGATCGGCGCCATTTCCCTGCAATGGTTTACCAAAATCAAATACATGACCGACGTCAACCTGATCTACCTGATCGGGGGCTTGGTCATACAGAAAAAAGTGTTTAATAAAATATCCCCCGACCACCAGAAAATCCTCCTGGAAACCTGCCGGCACCGGATGAATGAGCTGAAAACAACCATCCGCAAAGAAAACCAGGAAGCGATTCAGGTGATGGTCAAACACGGCGTAAAAATCATTACTCCCACACCGGCACAGGTCGCCGATTTTAAAAAAGTATCCGATCAAGCCATGCAGCGCCTGGAGGGCAAAAGCTTTTCTAAAAAGATCCGGGATGAAGTCATCACCAAAATAGAAGCCTACAGAAAGAAAAACCCACAATGAGCAGATGGCACAGATGGAATGAAACCCTCGGCCGGGTAGAAAAATTCCTTGTGGCCGCCATGCTGAGCGTCATGATCCTGCTGGCATTTTTGCAGATTATACTCCGAAATGTTTTTAGTACCGGAATTTCCTGGGGGGATCCGCTGGTTCGCTATCTGGTTTTGTGGGTGGGGTTTATCGGGGCCAGCCTGGCCAGCAAAGAAGGAAAACATATCACCATCGAGGTGTTTTCTAGATGGTTTTCCGGGCACGGCAGCCGGTATCTCAAAGCGATTTCCTATCTGATATCGGCCTTTATCTGCGGCCTGCTGACCTTTGCCGGCTGGACGTTTGTTCAAAACGAAGCCCAGATGGGCAGCACCACTTTTCTGGAAATTCCGGTTTGGATTCCGCAAGTCATTTTTCCCGTCACCTTCGCGCTGATGACCCTGCGTTTTGGATTCAGCGCTTTCGCAGAGCTTACGCTGATTTTTAACCCCGACAATTATACCGAACACGGAAACCATTCATGATTCTTCTGGCCGTCCTTGCTGCCGTTCTTTTTATGCTGATCGGTGTGCCCGTTTTTGTCGTCATCTGCGGGCTGGCTGTATATCTGTTTTTTATCAGCGGAATTGATCTGTCGGCCATCATCATCGAAATGCATCGTATGGCCACCACCCCGGTGCTGGTGGCCATCCCGCTGTTTACCTTTGCGGGCTATCTCCTTTCAGAAAGCGGCGCCCCCAAACGGCTGATCCGGCTTTCAAATGCCGTCCTGGGCTGGCTGCCGGGAGGGCTTGCGGTCATCGCTCTGATTTCCTGTGCGGTTTTTACCGCCCTGACCGGCGCCACCGGCCTGACCATCATTGCCCTGGGCGGGATCCTGCTGCCGGCGATGACCCGGGGGAAATATCCGGAAGTCTTCTCACTGGGGCTGTTAACCACCTCGGGAACCCTGGGGTTGCTTTTTCCTCCCAGCCTGCCCCTGATCCTCTACGCCATCGTGGCCAAAGTCAGAATCGACCAGCTTTTCATTGCCGGCATCATACCCGGAATTTTGCTGGTGGTGCTGCTGTCGGTTTTCAGCATCAGCCGGGCCGTCCAAAAAAATATACCCAAAACCCGTTTTCAGATATCTGAGGTTTCGAGTGCTGTTAAAGAAGCACTGTGGGAACTGCCCCTGCCGCTGGTGGTTCTGGGCGGGATTTACAGCGGAAAGTTTGCGGTCAGTGAGGCCGCAGCTATTACGGCCGTGTATGTTCTCATTGTGGAAGTTATTATTTATCGGGATATTGGCTGGAAAGACTTACCGGAAATTATGAAAAAAAGCATGGTCCTGGTCGGCGCTGTGCTGATTATCCTGGGTGCCGCCATGGGCCTGACCAACTATCTGATCGATGCCGAAATTCCGATGCAAATGCTGGAATTTTTCAAGCTCCATATCGAAAGCAAGATACTGTTTTTGATCGTATTAAATCTTTTTCTCCTGGCGGTCGGCTGTACCATGGGAATTTTTTCGGCACTGGTTGTCGTCGTCCCGCTGCTTTCGCCGATGGCCCAGGCCTACGGGATCGACCCCATTCACCTGGGAATCATCTTTTTAGCCAATCTGGAAATCGGCGCTTCCATCCCCCCGCTGGGTATTAACCTGTTTATTGCCAGCATCCGACTTGAAAGACCGGTTTTAAGGCTTTATGTGGCCTCATTGCCCTTTATCGCCATCCTGTTGATCGCCTTAGCCCTGATTACCTACATCCCCTGGATGAGCCTTGTATTGCTCAAATA
>CBDUUO010000249.1:0-5237 GCA_965370395.1 uncultured bacterium | reverse complement strand
GTAGCTCGTCGCAGGCTGAACGTTGAACGGGGAACCTTGAACCTACAAGGAGAAAAATTCAATGTTAAGTTTAATGCGGAAACATGCCGGCACCTGGATGATCAAAATTATTTTAGGTGCCATTGTCATTGTATTTGTGTTTTGGGGAGTTGGAAGTTACAAATCCCGCAGATCGGGCAGGGTTGCCGATGTAAACGGGACCATCATTACTTTAGATGATTACCGCCACACTTACTCCAACCTCGTTGAGCAGGTGCGGCAGTCATTCGGCAATAATTTGAATGACGAACTGATCCAGACACTGCAGCTGAGAAAGCGTGCCTTGGACCAACTTGTTGATAGAGTCCTTATGCTCCAGGCGGCCGAAAAGCTAAAAATCCAGGTATCGGATGAAGAGCTTACCCAAACGATTAGAACCATCAGTGCCTTTCAGACAGCCGGGGTGTTCGACAACCGACGTTATCTGAATACGTTAAGCCGCACAAAACTTCCGCCTGAAACCTTTGAGGAACAGCAGCGCGAGTTATTGATCATTGATAAACTTCAAACCTTTATTGCGGGCAACATTAAAGTATCGGATATAGAAGCCCAGCAATGGTATGAATGGAATAATACGGAAGTGGATCTGGATTATGTTCTTCTGGAACCCGGGCAATTTAAGAATATAGAGCCCACAGCGGATGAGATTCGGGATTTCTTTGACCAGCATAAAGAAACCTATAAAACCGATCCTGAAATTAAAGTTCGCTACCTTTATTTAAAACCCGGGGATTTTGAAGCCAAGGTAACGGTAGCAGAGGAGGATATTCGAGATTATTATGAAAACAATCCGGAAAAATTCAAAAGCCCGAAAACGGTGAATGCACGGCATATTTTGCTAAAAGTCGATCAGAACGCCAAGCCTGAGGACGTTGAAAGCGCACGCCAAAGAGCCGAAGATGTTCTTAAAATGGCAAAAGAAGGTCGGGATTTCGCAGCGCTTGCCCGGCAATACTCAGAGGGCCCGACAAAAACGAAAGGGGGAGATCTGGGGACTTTCCGCAGGGAAGCGATGGTGAAACCTTTTGCGGACAAGGCTTTTTCCATGAAAGCCGCTGAGATCAGCGACCCGGTTCGCACCCGTTTCGGATGGCATATTATCAAAGTTGAAAAAATAAACCCCGCAAAAACCCGCTCATTGGATGAGGCGCGAGAGGAGATTCAAAAAACTCTGAAAGCGGAGCGTTCAAGAAATCTGGCTTATGATGAAGCCGAAGCCGTGTATGATGCAACATTTGAAGGCCAAAATCTTGCCAATATCGCTCAAGAGCGCGATTTGAAAATCCTGACGACGGAACTTTTTATTCAAAAAAGCCCTCCCAAAGAAATCAAAAACGCCGCCCGATTTGCATCGGCTGCTTTTAACCTGCCGATCAACGAAGTCAGTGATGTTCAGGAATTCGGTGATGGGTATTATCTGATGGAAGTTGTTGATAAGGTGCCGTCTAAAGTTCCGGAGCTCAAGGCCGTAGAAGACACAGTTAAAAAAGATGTCATCAAAGAAAAGCAGGATGCCAAAGCTCTTGCTGAAGCCAATACCTTTTTGACGGAACTTAAAAACGGACAGCCTTTTGTCACCGTCAGTCAGAAGTTCAAATTAGCACCGAAAAAAACGGGCTTTTTCAAACGCAACGATTCCATACCCACAATCGGCTATGAAGCCGAAATTGCGCGCACGGCCTTTAAGCTTTCTGATCATAATCAGCTGCCCGGCGAATCCATAAAAGGTCAAAAAGGCTATTATGTGATCCGCTTCCGGAAGCGGCAAGAACCAGCATTAAACGGTTTTGAAAAAGAAAAGACAGCCATCAAGGAGCGGTTGCTGCAACAAAAGACGTTTAAAACCATTGAGGCCTGGCTGAACCGCATAAAGAGTGAAAGTCAGATTTCTATCGAAGACGGTTTCTGGCAAAGTTAGCCAATCAACAGTTCCGTGACACAGCCGGTTAAGCCGTTAATGAAAGGAGAAGGAATATGCCCGATGATGATTATCGCCGCGGCTCTGGCAGTTACGGTTTTGTGATCAAAAAATGCCCCGAGTGCTATACCCATCTGCCCCTGAAAACCCGTAAATGTCCATCCTGTAACACTAAAATCGGCGACGTAGACAAGCTCGGATTTGCCACCCGGCCGGTTGACTGGTCGGGTTATCTGATCGCGATTATCTCTATTCTGGGGTTTTGTTTGTTTGTCTGGTGGGGATTTTTTAAAGAGTAACGCCGTAACAATGATCAGCACCCAACCATTTGATCAGCAGGATTGATCAAGACCGCACTTTTTGCTTCTCTCTTTTCCTCTCGAATCTTATACTTCAGCGATATTCAAATTGTTTTTCAAGGATATCATCGGGTATGTTGTCAAGATAGCGCGACGGCCGGTTCAATATCAATCCCGTACTGCGATCGTATACATTGCCCGGATAGGTGAAAAACAGGTTATCTTTGGCACGGGTGGCGGCGACATACATCAGTCTTAGTTCTTCTTCAAGCTCTGCTTCTTTATGCAAGGTATGCACCGAGGGGAATCTGCCGTCCAGGGCCCAAATGACAAATACGGTGCGCCACTCCAGACCCTTGGCGGAATGGATCGTTGACAGAATCAATCGATCCGAATTTGACGCGCCGGTGTACAGCGAGTTTTCAAAACTGGTATTCGGCGGTTCAAGGGCCATATCGGTTAGAAATTGGTTGAGGCTTTTGAAGCGCTCCATTATTTCTACCAGATGCTCCAAATCCTTGGCCCGGCGGGGGTGGTCATCATAGCTGTTTCTTAAAATCGGCAGGTAGTAATCAATAATGGTTTCTCCCATTTCAGAAATGCTCATCGGATGGCTATCCAGGGTTGAGATAAGCTGCTTGAGACGTTCAAGCCCTTTGACCCGGCCGATTTTTGCCGAAAGCAGACCGGTATAACCTGATTTTTCATTCAGGGTCGCCTCAAAAATTCTTTGGGCGGTTTTGGGCCCAACCTTTTCGATGAGAAGTAAAATTCGGTACCAGCTTATTCGGTCGTAGGCATTGGCAATCACCCGCATGTGAGCCAGGACATCCTTGATATGAGCCGATTCGACAAATTTAAATCCCCCCATCTTCACAAATTCGATCCCTTCGCGGCTAAGCTCGATCTCAAGATCAAACGAATGGAAGCTGGCGCGAAAAAGAACCGCGATTTCATTTAAGGCGATGCCCTGCTGCTGAAGATCTTTAATCTGATCAATCACAAATCTGGATTGGTTGTATTCATCTTCGGCATTAACGATAACCGGTGTTGATCCGCCCGTTCGTTGGGTAAACAGGTTTTTGCTAAATTTTTCTTTGGCGCGTTCGATGATGACGTTGGTCAAGGTCAATATCGGCTGGATGCTGCGATAATTTTCTTCCAGGTAAACCATTCGGGTTGCTGGAAACATTTTCGGAAAGTCGATAATATTTCGGAAATTGGCCCCCCGGAAGGCATAAATACTTTGGGCATCATCACCGACAACCATGATATTTTTATTCACATTGGTTAATAGATATAATATTTCGGCTTGAATGGTATTGGTGTCCTGATATTCGTCCACCATGATATATTGATAACTGGCGGAAATGCGGTCACGCGCCGCTGGATAATCGGCTAAAAGACGACGCAAATAAATCAGCAGATCGTCGTAATCCAGAAAGTGGTGTTCCTGCTTGCGGATTTCGAAAGTCTGTTGAAGACGGCTGATGATTTCGAGATGAGATTCGAAATGCGGGTAGTCGTCGTCAAGAATCTCTTCAATCGAGCGGCCTTTATTGACCGCCCGACTGAAAATGTTCGCCAGCGTTTTCTTCCTTGGAAACGACCGTTGTTGGGTTGCCGGCTGCATTTCTTTTCGCAGAATGCCGATCAAATTTTCCGAATCGGTGCGATCCAGGATTCCAAACGCGGGGTCCAAACCGATGTGGGAAGCATATCTGCGCAGCATCGCATTGGCAAAGGAGTGAAACGTCCCGCCCGCAATTTTTTGGCAACGGTCATCCAGCAGTTGTGCGGCTCTGCGAAGCATTTCCTGGGAGGCCTTACGGGTAAATGTCAAAAGAAGAATAGAGGCCGGTGATATGCCTTTTTCTACAAGATAGGCCGCCCGGTAGGTCAGGGTTCTTGTTTTTCCGCTTCCGGCGCCGGCGATAACCAGCAGAGGTCCCTCTGTATGGGTGGCCGCCTCGAGCTGAGAAGGATTCAAGGCAGTCTCATAGCGAATCTGAAAGTCGTTATTACTTATCTTCATTATCTTCTCCAATATTGACTTTTAATAAATGCTGTATTACTCTTCACTAAGCTGGATAACAAGAATAAATTTTTGCAACAGGGAGGGTAAATAGAATGAAGAGAATACAAACTCAACTGAAAACCATCTCCAAATCGCTTGTTAGTCTTTCAAAACAGGTGGAGAGAATTACCAAACAGGTAGACAAATTTCAACCCGCAAAAAAGGCGGCGCCCGTCAAACGTAAGAAAATAGTCCGTAAAGCTGCGGTTCGCAAAAAAGCGGCACCGGCCAGAGGTCAAACGGTACTCGATAAGGTTTACGGTCTGATTAAACGTAGCCCAAAAGGTGCCACGATTGCCACATTGAAAACGAAAACCGGTCTTGACTCCCGCCAGCTTAGCAACGCGCTTTATAAGCTTTCTAAAAAGCGCATGGTGCGCGCCAAATCCCGTGGCCTCTATGTGAAAAAGTAATACCTCAATTGAGCAAAAAATGCTCAATTGAAAGTTATTCGTTAATCGTTATCGGTTATTAGAAGTTGGTGACAACCTCATTTTAAAATTCGGTGTGTTGTCGTTTTATTTTACGACATCACCTCCAATTTTGAGCGTTAAGCGCCAGATTGGATTCACTTTCACAAAGTAGTCTTCCGCATGCCGACCATCCCACCGGGCAGCAGAAGACTATTTTGTTTTGGATGAAGACACCGCCCCTCGTGCCCTGTCCCCCGAATATGTTACAAAAGTCGTGTGGTATATTTTAGCCCAGTTGAGTTCTTTAATTGAGAAAATTCCAAGCACCAAAATTCTTAAATCCCAAATCACAAAACACAAATATCAAATGGTTCGACAAGCTCACCACCCTGAGCCAAGTCGAAGGGCAAATCACAATGACCGAAATTCAAAATATCAAACCTTTGATTTACTCGTAAAAAGTCTGCCGAGCTGTCATTGCGAGCGCAGCG
>CBDUUO010000248.1:0-5237 GCA_965370395.1 uncultured bacterium | reverse complement strand
ATCCGAGGTCCAGCGGCTTGTCATTGCCAGGTATCTGGGAGCAAAATGCATGTAGCAAAATGTTCAATTCGAAAATGACAATAAAATTTTTTATAAGGAGATAAAATGCACGAGAAAACAAAAAAACCGCATTTTGATTTTGACTTTTTTGAAGATTTGACCGGCGTTATACCGTTGGAACCACCAAAGAGCGTGGATGACGTCGGGGGGCGTATCATGAAGATCAGGAAAGAAAAGGATCTTTCACTTGACGAGATTTCCAAGATGACCGGATTCGACGTCGAATTTTTATCTAAAATTGAAAATAAGGAACTGCAGCCCCAACTGGGCACGGTGATCAGACTGTCAAAGGCACTGGACAGTGCCTTCGGACGACTGATTTCAGGGGTCGGCGATAAACTTTACTCCATCACCCGCAAAGACGAGCGCCGCACGATTTCACGTTCCACATCCAAAAAAGGCCAGAAGCAAATCTATACTTACAAAAGCCTGGCGCCCGATGTGAAAGGGCGTCACATGGAGGCTTTTCTGGTTCAGCTTGAGGAAGATCCCGAAAAAGAAACCTCGCTGCACGAAGGCGAAGAGTTTATCTTCGTTCTGGATGGGGAGGTCATTTTAGAAATCGGGGAAGATAAGTTTGAGCTGGAGCCGGGGGCCAGTGCCTATTACCTGTCGACGACCGCCCATCATATCGCTGCTAAAAAGGGTAAAGCCACCATTCTGGCAGTGATGTACGATTCCTGATAATGGGTAACCGGCTTGTCCGGGTTAGGGATTGAATATGCGTTTTGTCAAAATAATTAAATTCGCTTTGTTGCTGCTGTTGCTGATCGGAAATGCCTGCCTGGCATCGAGCTCCCCGGTTGACATCAAACTTGACGTGAAAGAATTCCGGCTTGAAAACGGCATGATGTTTCTGGTTGTCGAACGACCGGCGACACCCCAGGTGGCCTTACGGCTGGCGATTCGTGCGGGGTCGGCCCTTGAGAAATCGGGCAAAACCGGTATTGCCCATATGCTGGAACATATGATGTTTAAAGGCACCAAGAATTTCGGCACCCTGGATGTCGCCAAAGATCAGAAGCTGCAGAAACAAATCGAGGAAGCCCATCAAACCATTCTCAGTGAAAAGCAGAAGCGCAACCCCGACCCGGAGCTGATCAAAGAAAAACGCGCCGAGATGGAAAAGCTGCGGGCGGAAGTCCAAAAAATTTATGTATCTCAAGCTTTTTCCTCCCAGCTGGGTAAAAACGGGGCCGTCGGGGTCAATGCGTTTACCACCAAAGATCAGACCCAGTATATGACATCGGTGCCCTCGGATATGCTCCAACAGTGGTTCTCCATCGTCAGTGAGCAGTTGTTTGAGCCTTCCTGGCGGGAATTTTACGTTGAAAAAGATGTGGTTCAGCGGGAATGGGCCTTTCGGTACATCAATGATCCCGGCGGGGCTGCCTGGCTGGATCTGAGCGCTACAGCCTATACCGCGCATCCCTATGGCAATCCCACGATTGGGTGGAAAAGCGATATGGAAAAATTCAGCACCCGGGATGCCATCGAATTTCATCAAAAATATTATAATCCGGCCAACTCAGTTTGTGTCCTTGTTGGAGATGTTACCTTAAAAGAGGCGAAAAGACTGGCTGAAACATACTTCGCGCGTTATCCCACCGGCCGGCGAGCCACAGAAACGGTTACGCATGAGCCGCCCCAGCAGGGGCCCCGGAAGAGTATTCGTTTTTTAAAAGGGGCCCGGACCCCCTTGGTTCGAATCGGGTATCACAGTGCTCAAATGGGGACCCGGGATTTTTATGCGCTGGATGCCATGATCATGGTGCTCAGTCATGGGCGCGGCGCCCGCATGACCCAGAATATCATCAACAAAGGTCTGGGCGTAGAAGCCTGGGCCTACAATCCCGATAACCGTTACGGTGGCATGCTCATCCTCGGCGGGTCACCCAATGAGCCGCAAGACCTGAAAATGGCTGCAGGTCAGGTCAGCGCAGAAGAGAAACGCAAGGCCTATCTGAAGGCCTGTGAAAAACTTGAAACCCTGCTTGTTGAGGAAGTTGAAAAATTTAAAACCGAACTGGTATCGTCCCGGGAACTTCAGCGCATCAAAAAACTGAATCAACGTGACTTTTTGGATAGAATGCGCAGCAATGAAAGCCTGGCGGGAACACTGGCAAACCTTGAGGTTCAGTTCGGCTGGCGCTATATGACGTATTACCTGGAGCGCATCGATGCCGTCACCCCGGAAGATATCCGTGAAGCCGCCAAAAAATATATTCGCAAAGACAATCAAACCACTGTTTATGTTATTCCGGGCGGGCAACCCGAGAAGGCGCCCGAAAAATACACCGAAGTTCGGACCATTAGCGGCGGCGCAGCGGCAAATGTCGAATATAAGGGCGACCTGAAAAACAGATCTGAATATGGCACCCCCGATGGATGGAAACATCCACTGTCCTTCCGGCGGGATCCTCAAAAAATTAAATATCCGCCGCCGGAGATATTTGATGTTGAAAAGGTCAAGGTGTTTTATCTGCCGGATCGCGAGCTGCCCTTGATTGACCTGACGATTTTAATCAAGGCCGGTTCCGTGGATGTGGATGTATCCAAGACCGGCTTAACCGACATTCTCAACAGCTCCATTGTTCGCGGGGGTACGGAAACATTGTCACCCAATGAACTGGCCCTGGTGCTCGATGAGAATGCGATTCAGCTTGGGGTTTCGGTGGATGAAGAGCAGACAACGGTTCATCTTTCAGTGATGAAAGCGGACTGGCAGAAGGGATTAAACCTTTTGCAGGCAGTCTTAACCTGGCCCGGGTTTGATCCCGGAGTGCTGCAGGCTGTCAAAAACCGGAAATTGGTGTCGCTCAAAAGACAGGGCGGCGATGCGCAGTCAGTGGCCATGCGTGAAAGCAAAATCCGGCATTTTAAAAACCACCCGTATGGCCGCGATCCACTGGTGGGTTTACAGACGATTCCCACCGTTACCCGGGAGGATCTAAAGCGCTTTCTGAAAACATATTTTGTCCCCGACAACATGACCGTTGCCATCGCCGGCGATATCGACAGAGATAAAATAATCGCCGGATTGAAGAAGTTCTTTCAGGCTTTTCCGAAAACCAAAGCACCACAACGCAAATTAAAGGACCCGGCGGTCACCTCACCGGTCCTGGCACTGATCAACAAACCCGGTCAGGTCCAATCCCAGATTATTCTCAGCCTGCCGGGCAACAAACGGACCCACCCCGATTACTGGAAAACAAGCCTTTTGATGAACATATTCGGCGGTAACGATTCTTTAATGTATAAACGCTTGCGGGATGATCTGGGGTTGGTCTATTCCGCCGGCTTTTTTCAGACCTATAAATGGAGAGCCGGTCAGCTTTTAGGCTACATCGGGTGCAAAGGTGATCAGACCGGTGCTGCCATTATCGAAACTTTAAAAATTATGGATGCGCTGCGCAAGGATATTCCTGAAAGAGAGCTGGAATTAAAGCGGTTGGATGCGCTTAACAGCTTTGTTTTTAACGTGGATACCAAATCAGAACTGGTGGACGTCTATGGCCGCTACCATCTGCGCAAAGAACCGCTTGATACCCTCGAAAGAATTCAGGATGCCTATATGCGCACCACTAAAGAAGAACTTCACCGGATTGCCGGAGAACTGCTTGACCCCCGCAAAATCCAAATTTTTGTTGTGGCGGATAAAAACATCAACGTGCCGTCGCCAGACGGCAAAACGGTTACCCTGGAAGAAGATCTCAAGACCCTGGCGCACAAACTCGGCCTGCCGTTCCAGGAAATAAAGCTGCGATAAGATCACCTGTATATATCCCAGATGAATAGGTTACACCCCGGTGGAATCCACCAAATGAGGTCCGCAGAACGGAATTTCACAGGGCAAACATTTCATTGGGCAAGAATTTAACATGACAAGCACGGCGTAGGAGACATGGTAAAATAAATAATCGCTGAGACTCGTACCAGAGGCCCTGCCAGCTCATGGCGGAAAACGACAACTCATGGCTCCAGGAGGACGATTCATGGCGTAGACAGACAAGTCATGGAGGAGCTTAAGCACACAAGGGAGTTTTCATGAATCGGATAGTCTCTCAATAAATCAAAACCTGGCTGATATTTAGTTTTCTGGAAAATATCTCCAGTTTTGGTTCAGTAAAATTTCAGCCGATTTAAACCCAATCTACAAAATCCCAAATTTTCATATTTCGTCAGCACATCCAACAAATTTTCAGTTCTTCCAAATTCCACCATTAGGCACGGAACCCAAAAAAAATAAATACTCAAAAAAGAATGTATTTGTCATTGTGTAATCTGAAATCTTAAAAGCTACAATTAAAGCAGGAATTTTCAAATCAAAATACCCGCAGCGGACCTATAAATATCATCTTCTAAAAAACCTTGCGATATCACTTTGAAACATGTACTTTTACCCGAGTTGAAATTATGGCAAAGTCCAGCTAAGAAATTACACCAAATTTTGTTCTGAGTCTTTAGATATTACAACTTTTCCCGAACCTTTTATCTCAATGTATCGGTACTTGAGAGATATTAGGATTTTTGGCTAAACTTACCACACATCATAAACTTACCCATTTAATTATAATTGAGATTGTTTTTCGTGCCATCTCCTTGACTGTGATAATACAATGTAGTATGCATACCTTTTATTAGATTCCTTATCTCACTGATATTATTCAACTCTGAGTTCTTCTCTATTTTAAAACCTCACAATTAGGTAGGCGTTTCAATGACTCAAGAAGGTTTTAAACGCAAACTTACCGCTATCCTCAGTGCCGATGTCAAAGGATATAGCCGCCTCATGGGCGAGGACGAAGAGAGCACTGTTCGAACCCTTACCGCTTATCGTGAAGTTATTAGCACTCTTATCAAAGACCACAAAGGCCGGGTTGTGGATTCACCTGGTGACAATATTTTGGCTGAATTTGTTAGCATTGTAGATGCACTGCGCTGCGCCTGGGATATTCAGCAGGAAATAAAATCAAGAAATGCTGATTTACCTGAAAATCGCCGGATGAATTTTCGCATTGGCGTTAATCTGGGAGACGTCATCGAAGAGAGAGACCGGATATACGGTGATGGGGTAAACATCGCAGCCCGGATTGAGGCTCTGGCAGAAGAAGGCGGAATCTGCATTTCGGGTACTGCTTATGATCAAGTCAAAAATAAACTTCCTTTCAGGTACG
>CBDUUO010000247.1:0-5240 GCA_965370395.1 uncultured bacterium | reverse complement strand
GTCACTTCGTTCCTCGCAATGACCGGCGATAGGACTTTTTACGAAACCATCAAAAATGGTCAATGATCAATACGGAAGTGCGCAGCTGTCTGGTGAAGCTCCCGGACTTCAAATCCGGTGTGGGGCGCTAAAACCGTCCCGGGTGGGTTCGATTCCCATGCACTTCCGCCATCATTTACAAAGACTACCTCTGTAAGTTTCCTTTTTATAATATTTTATAAAGCTTGTCTTCATAAATCGTTTATATTAATAAATCTATAGAATGTAGACCTTAATTTTTTATTGATTTAATGAAATTGGGTCAACGTTTTGGTCAACACTTGCGGATAATAGCTCCTTTTCCAGCCACTTTGTATACTGATCCATTGCGCTTGTCAAAGAATCATCGCTAACCACGATATAAAATGATATCAGTTAAACAGGCGCACCTTGCTTTAGATCTGGCAATTTCTCAAGTTTTCAGCCAACGATTTAGCGCAGATCGCGATAAAAAGCCCGGATATCCTCTACAAGCCTCTCCGGTTCCTCCAGTGCCGCAAAATGCCCGCCGGCTGGCATCTGCGTCCAGCGCTGCAAATTACAGACCCGCTGGACCCACTCCTTTGGCGGGTGCTGTATTTCGCCTGGAAAAGCGGCCATTGCTACAGGTACGTTGATCCGATCGCCGCGTCCAAGGCGCCACGGCTTATGACGCATCTGGTAGTACAGCCAGAACGAGCTGTTGATGGTCTGCGTAATCCAATAAATCATAATGTTGGTCAGCAGGGTATCCTTGTTGATGCGGCTTTCAAGATCTCCGTGACAATCGGTCCAGGCATAAAATTTTTCCACAATCCAGGCTGCCAACCCGGCAGGTGAGTCATTCAGGGCATAGGAAAGGGTTTGAGGCCTGGTGCCCTGGATCCATTGATAACCGGTTTCTTCCTTTAAAAAGATTTCCGCCTCCTTAAGGAATTCCATTTCAGCCGTTGTGAGATCAGATCGTTCGCTAGGATGTGGGGCGACTGGCAACATGTTCAGGTGAATTCCCGCCACCTGCTCGGGATAAGCCAATCCTATACGGGCCGTGATGAAAGCCCCCCAGTCGCCGCCCTGGGCGCCGAAGCGCGAATATCCGAGTACTTCAGTCATCAACCGTATAAAAAGTTCAGCGATTTCTTCAACTCCCAATCGGAGCTGATTAGGCACATGCGAAAAGCCATATCCCGGAAGAGAGGGCGCTACTACGCTAAACGCATCCTTTGGATCTCCGCCAAAGCTGCCGGGGTCGGTGAGAGGACCTAAGATGTTGACAAATTCATAGATCGAACCGGGCCATCCATGGCTGACCAACAACGGCATAGGATCGGATCCTACTCCTGGCTGATGGATAAAATGCAGGGAGATGTCATCCAGCTGCACCCGATAATGATCCAAGCGGTTGAGGATGCGTTCATGGGTGCGCCAATCGTATTGGTGCTGCCAGTAATCTACCAGCTCCTTCATGTAAGCCAAATTGGTTCCGAATTTCCAACCTGAATCCGGAATCTCATCTGGCCAGCGGGTCAAGGCCAGACGCTGGCGGAGATCCTTTAACACATCGTCTTGGACTGCAATCTTAAATGGCTCTGGAGCACTGATGGATGGCATTGGAGGCTTCCCCTTTCTATTACCCCAATTGAGTTAAAAACCAATTGGGGATTATTTGTTATTCATTATTATTTAACAGATTTAGAGGAATAATGTCCAACCATTATCGAACTGAGTTGTGGATTAGGCATAACAAACCTACACTTTTTTTGGACGTCCGTTTTGTTATATTTCCTTAATAGCCAATTCGCAAATAACCAATAATGAATTGTTTTACCTTCTTGTTTATTGACAAACATATTTTAATTGTTATACTTTAACTAGTTTTGTAATACTAACCTTATAAGGTAAGATTATAATGCCTGTTGTAAAAACATCTTCCAAATGTCAAATCGTCATTCCAAAAGAGGTTAGAGAAAAATTGGGCATCACCCCCGGTAAAAAGGTCTTGCTACGTGTCGTCGACGATCACGCTGAAATGACTCTGCTCCCTGACGACCCCATTAAAGCAAGCAGAGGCATCTTTAAAGGCCGCGCTTCATTAGCCGAGGAGCTATTGGCAGAAAGAAAAAAAGATAATAAAATCGATGAAAAGCATTCTCTTTGATTCCCATGCCATCCTGAAATTTTACCAGGATGAAGTCGGCGCCGATGCGGTTGAGAAGTTTCTGATCTCTTCCAGACAGGGAAAGGTGAAATCCTATATCAGTGAAATCAACCTGGGCGAAATCTATTACTTAACCATCAGAAGACTTGGATTGGAACCGGCAAAAATCCAGCTGGAACAGTTCTTTGAGCTACCAATCCATGTTGTGGCTCCGGCATCGAATATCATTTTAACAGCTGCGGAGATCAAAGCAGAATATGCCATCTCTTACGCTGATTGCTTTGCTGTTGCGTCAGCTCTTAAATTGGGAGCATCAATCGTCACCGGAGACCCAGAATTCAAAAAAGTAGGGCACCTCGTTCAAGTCATATGGATCTGAGAGCGTCATTTTAGATTTCGGAAGTTCAAAACAGCGACAAGATACTAACAGGCGAATGGCGCCGGCAGGCAATCGGGTTTGAAGGATACACACAAAAGCGCAAGGAAGTATGGAAAGGCTGGAACAAACCCCCCGGCGCCTCACGGTCGTCGGCTTCCTTGCGCAGTTTAAGGAGGAAGGATGAAAAACGATTGGATTTACATCCCATCGGATGGGCCATATCGCCCATCTGGTATATGGGATCCATTTAAATTCAAAAGGTTACAATAATTGTTTTACGTGATCGTTTTGACCAGCCTGGCTACCGACTCGATGTGATACGTATGCGGAAACAGATCAACCGGCTGGACTTCCTGTACCTGATAAGCTTCTTTAAGCAGAATGAGATCACGGGCCAGGGTGGCGGGATTACAGGATACATATACGATTCGTCCGGGCAACAGCGCCAGCACCTGTTTAGCCACATCCGGGTGCATCCCGGCTCTTGGCGGGTCGATAACAAGAACTTCCGGCCGATAGGAGATCGTTGGCAGCGTTTCACGGATGTCGCCCGGGAGAAACCGGCAATTTGCAACCTGATTATGGCGACAATTCATCTCGGCATCGGCAACCGCGCTGGGGGCCATCTCGAGACCGATAACTTCTTTGGCAGCATCGGAAAGCAGAATCGGTATGGTGCCCGTACCCGAGTACAGATCCAGAACGGTTTCCGAACCGCTCAATTCGGCATATTGTTTAACCGTGTCATATAATTTAGCGGCGCCCGCAGTATTGGTCTGAAAAAAGGAGTTGGCCGATATTTCAAACTCAAAAGATCCAATTTTGTCATTAATGGTTGAATCACCGGCTATGGTAATCTCAGATTCTCCGGTGGTCACACCGGCTTTGCGGGAGGTGATGTTATTAATAACCGCAATGACACCCGGGTAGGTTTCCATTAAACCATTTGCAAGGGGCCGCAGAACCTGCCGATTATCCGCTGCGGTTATGATATTTACCATCCAGCGGTCAAAAGCGACCGAATGCCGCAACATTAAAAACCGCCAGAACCCTTCATGGCTGCGCAAGCCATAGGCCGGCAATCCGGACGATATGATAAATTGGCGAACATCATCGAGCAGATGATTGCCCAAATCGGGCTGCAGCAGACATCTTTTGGTATCAAATACCTTAAAAAAAGTTCCCGGCACATGGAGTCCGATACCAAAGCCTTTATCGATTTCAGGTTGTTTCATCTCATCAGAAGTCAGCCATCTTCGGTCGGTGCAGGAGAACTCCATTTTGTTGCGGTAGCCGAATATCTGCGGTGACGGTATGGTGGGGTGAACCCGGGCATCCTTGATCTGTCCGATATGCCACAGGGACTCTTGAACATGCTGACGTTTGTATTTTAATTGAACCGCATATTCCAAAAATTGCCACTTGCAGCCGCCGCAAAAACCACTGTATCCACAGGGTGGATTGATGCGATTGGGTGAGGCTTTTAGCAATTCCATGACCCGCGCTTCAGCATAGTTCTTTTTCTTGCGAGTGATGCGAATCAACACTTGATCACCGGGTACCGCCTGGTCCACAAAAACAGCCATGCCGTTTATACGAACCAGGCCTTTTCCGCCAAAGGCAATGTCGCTGATTTCAACTTCGATTGATTGGCCTTTTTTCACTTTCATTGCCGTGCTAAGTTCAAATCTGTAGGTTAAAATTGATGGTTTCGTAAAAAGTCCTATCGCCGGTCATTGCGAGGAACGAAGTGACGAAGCAATCCCATGATTTCAGAGACTTGAATTGATAGAGATTGCTTCGCTGCGCTCGCAATGACAGCTTGGCAGGCTTTTTACGTGTAAATCAAAATTACCGTTTAAATTATTAAAGTATCAAATTAATTTATTTATTTAACTTATTTAATATACATTTAAAATATTAATTATTCAAAACTCTAACACAAGAGTTTTGAGCCTACACCAAATTAACGCCATGGTCAATTCGAAGAAAAATTCCGTTATTGAAGAGATTATATTTTCATCAGCAGGCATTTCTGCGTGAGGCATTGCTTTGGTTCAATGCCTTCCTGAAGCCTGATTAAAATTAATGCATTACTTTAATTTTATGCCACAATTATCTAAATTTATTTGTTTTGAACATAAGCGCCGCTGCCGTCTATCAGCCATCCCGCATGAATGGTTATATTTTCGATGCTCATTATGTCAGAACCCCTTGACAGCCATTAACACATTGTAGTATCTATTTCATACTAAATTGATCGGATATAGACGTTTATTCATTCTCTTAGAATCGGTACGCGCTGTCTACCCATCCGTCAATATATCAAAGGTGAATCATGACTCCTAAACCAAATGCCAAACCGGCAGAAATTGTGAATTTAAATCAAACTGATTCAGGGTTTGTTGCCGAAGTCATCCGCCGTTCGGGCGTGGATATAAACACGTGCTGGCACTGTCAGACATGTGCCGGCGGATGCCCCTTTGTGCGGGCCATGGATTATGCGCCCAACCGTGTAATTCGTATGGTGCAGCTGGGTCTGCGGAAAGAAGCCCTGGAAAGCTCCGGGATCTGGATCTGCGTTGGCTGCAATACCTGTTCGATTCAATGCCCCAACTGCATTGATATTCCGGCCGTCAATGATGCCCTGCGCCAGATGGCAATGGCAGAAGGGGTGGTGGTCGC
>CBDUUO010000246.1:0-5245 GCA_965370395.1 uncultured bacterium | reverse complement strand
TGCCCGGTAAAAAAAAGGGCTTTTTAATCGGATATCATACCCTCTGGCAAGGTTCCGACCATTTGCTTCAGATCTATTCGCGATTGGGTGTAGAGGACTATAAGCGGTTTTACTTCGATGATATTCAAGCCATCATCACTCGCAAAACCGGGACGGGCAGAATTCAAAATATCGTTATCGGGGCCTTAGCCGGTTTATTCTGCCTTTTTGCGGTTACCTCCGGGGGTGGCTGGAGCATTTTTCACGCGATAATAGCTGCTGTGGTGCTGCTTATTTTGCTGATAAACGTTTTAAAAGGCCCCACCTGTGCAACGGTTCTGCTAACTGCTGTTCAGACTGAAAAATTGTACTCGCTGCATCGCTTAAAAACGACTCAGACGGTGATGAACCGGCTCAGATCGATCATCGAACGGCGACAGGGACGAATCAATCCAGCCATCTTTGATCAACAATCGGTTTCTCCATCCACCCATCTAACCCGAAGGTCTCCAACCGGCGCCAATAAGCGCAGCCTGAAAGCACAAAAGCATGAACGGGGGCGGGCGCATTTATTTTTATTTGTATTATTGATTTTCGATGGTCTCATCGTCGCTGCCTGCTTTATGCTCACCCATGTCGCCCTGACGCTTCTGGGATCGGCGGTAATGATGCTGCTGGGAATCTGTGTGATTGTGGCCCTGGTCAAGCAGCATGAGAGCAATTTGAAACGCCCCCTCTGCACCCTGACCTGGGCGGCGCTGGGTTATGTCTGCTTTTCTTTTATTGCCGGCTATATTATCAGCATGGGCATCGCATTCAGGCACCCTGAAATTTTGCGAAACCAGTGGGAATTGTTCAAGCTGTTTTCCAGCACCACGCCCTGGGAAAGCCCCTTAATAATGACGGTTAATATTATGGCGATAAGCGGCGCTGCTGTTATTGGGATACCGGGGCTTTTCATGTTAAAAAATCCTCAGCAAGCCATTCACCAGCCTTCAGTCTTGCCGACCCCGCCGGTCCATACCGGTGCACCGAAAAGGATTTCCTGATGGAAGATCTGCTGCATCAGCGATGCTTTAATCATATGTTTCGGGAAGCGGTTGCCCGCTGCCCGGAGTGCCGGCGCTACTTTTGTCGCGAATGTGTGACCGAACATGAAGACAAAGTGCTGTGTGCCGCCTGCCTGGGCAACAAAACCAATGCCGATGTTTCCAGTCTAAGCCGGTTTGGCGGACTTGCCCGGATTATCCATTTTCTGCTGGGTGGGATGCTTCTGTGGGTATTCTTCTATTATCTGGGGCAAATTCTGCTGTCGCTTCCTTCCTCATTTCACGAAGGAACGCTATGGGAAATGGGGTGGTGGAAGCCGCAATGAAACACAGGTCAAAACAACATCGTAAAGGTGCGATCCTCCTTTTAGAAGAAGCCGTGCATTTACTGCGAAAGACGCCCCTGTTTTTGCTTTCCAGTTACTTCATCGGAACGTTACCGTTTATACTGGGTCTGTTTTATTTTTGGGCCGATATGAGCCGCAGTGCCGATGCCAGGAGCTACCATGCAGTGGCTTCTTTGGGTCTTGCGCTGCTTTATATATGGATGAAATGCTGGCATGTCGTGTTCGCCGCCCGTGTAAAGATGAAAATCAGCGGAGAACCCTTACCGCGTTGGTCCTTTCAGCGAGTGGTCTCACTTGCCGCAAATCAGGCCCTCATCCATGCGACCGCATTTTTCATCCTGCCGCTGGCTGCCCTGGTTCTCATTCCATTTGGCTGGTGCTATGCATTCTATCAAAATGCAACGGTCTTAGCGCTTACCGAACTGAACGATCTGAGAACGTTATGTAAAAAAGCGTGGTTTCAGGCCAAGCTGTGGCCGCGGCAGAATCATATTCTGCTGTCGGTCTTTTTTATATTTGGTACCGTTGTTTTTATCAATATCGCCAGTGCGATTTATATCTTGCCCCACCTTTTTAAAAATTATTTTGGCATTGAATCCATGTTTACCCTGAGCGGAGCTCACGCGATCAACACAACCTTCTGGGTGGTAACGATCGGCATGGCCTATTTGTGCATGAATCCGCTGGTTAAGACCGTTTATGTACTGCGTTGTTTTTATGGTGCGGCCTTAAAGTCAGGCGACGACCTAAAAACAGAATTAAAAGGCCTGTTACGCGGCCGCACCGCTGCGATCATCGGCGCGTTGGTTGTGGCATTATTGGCCGTCAATCCCATCCCGGCAACAGCAACTGCGACACGTTTCACCTCACCGGAAGCACTGGATCGCTCTATTGACGAGGTAATGGAACGGCGCGAGTTTACCTGGCGGATGCCCAGAGAGGGAATTGCTGAGAATGAAAAAGAGCCCAAGGGGCCCATTGCGTCGGTGGTGGCATGGATAATCGATAAGGCCCGAAAGGGGTTAAATACCGTCATAAGCTGGATTAACAAACTGATCGATTGGCTGATCGCTCTGCTGCCCGTCGGAGAGCGGCACACCGCCTCACCGGATGCAAACTGGGTATCATCCGTGCGAGTTGCCGTTATTGCCCTGCTCATCGGGCTTTTGTGTGCGCTGGCATATATCCTGTGGCGTTCCTGGATGCGTCGACAGGCGGCACAGGCAGAGATTACTGCTGCGGCGGTTGAATCCACACCCGATCTGGAAGACGAAGACACCACCGCCGATGACCTGCCCGCAAACCGCTGGTTGGATCTGGCGCGCGAGTTAGCCGAAAAGGAGTCTTTGCGCCTGGCAATCCGGGCTTTCTATCTGGCAATTCTCGCCGACCTGGCCGATCATGAATTGATCACGATTGAAAAGTTTAAATCCAATCGAGATTACGAAATGGAACTGCATCGAAGGGCCCATCAAAAAGAAGGCTTACTACCGGCCTTTTCCAAAAGCAGAGAAATATTTGAGCGCGTCTGGTACGGAATGTATAAAATCAGCCGGCCTGACCTGGACAATTTTGCTGCCATTCAAAAAAGGGTGATGACAATTGCTCAAAGCTAACGCCATACGGGCAATCATTTTCGTTGTTATGGTGTCGGGCTTCATGTTCGGGGTGGTCAAGTTGTTTTCCCTGCGCTTTGAAGCCGGGGATGCATATCCGGCCTATTCATCATTGCGCAGCGATCCGCTGGGAAGCCGCGCATTATACAGCAGTCTGGCAAACATGAATGACGCTGTGGTCAGTCGCAATTATCTTTCCGTGCAAAATCTGGAATTTAACGAAAACAGTGCATTTTTTTATATCGGAACGCCCGTATTTGACTCCGATTGCGTATCAACGGAGTGGTTCAAGGTATTTGAGCGCCTAACAAATGCAGGCGGCCGACTGGTTTTGTCCTTTTTGCCGGTTGAGAAAAAACCGGCAAGCCGGCGAATGTCAAAAGGCGTCGAGCCCAAGGAAGAAAACAAAGATAAAGATAAGGTCCGGCAGAAAGTTGCACCGAACGATTCTGAAAATCCATCAAAGCCGCACGCAGCTGAAAACCCTTCAAAGGCTTCAAATAGCGATGATAAAAAATTGAAGGGACGACCCGGTCCCTTTACGCCTGAAAAACAGAGCAATTGTGTTGCCTTAAAAGAAAAATGGGGGCTGGCTTTTGCGTTTGCCGAAAAGCCGCCGGATAAAGCCGCTAACGCCCGTAATGATCTAACCCAGGCCCACCTAAAAGGCCTGCCCCAAACGATTTCCTGGCATACGGCGCTGTATTTTGATGAACTTGATGACAGCTGGCGGGTGATTTATGCCGCAGATGACCGGCCGGTCATTATTGAAAGACCCTATGGCAAAGGCAGTCTGGTGCTTTCGGCGGACTCTTTTTTCCTGAGTAATGAAGCGCTGCGGTCTGAACGCTATCCGGAACTTTTAGCCTGGACGCTCGCTGAAAGCGCAAACGTCGTCTTCGATGAAACCCATTTCGGAATCTTTAAACATCCCGGGGTGCTGAGTCTGATTAAAAAATACCATTTTCACTGGTTTATATTTACAGTTGCTGTTTTAGCACTTTTGTTTATCTGGAAGAATTCAGTTTATTTTGTGCCCCCGCCAAAGAGAAGCCGGTCACTACCGGGCGGAGATTTCATCTCAGATCGGGATTCCATCCAGGGTTTAATCAGCCTGCTGCGCCGCAATATTCCAGCCCGACAGCTTTTGCAGATTTGCACCCGGGAATGGGAACGCACGATTCAACCCGAAAAGCGGTTTCAAAACGATCAACTGGCGCAATTAAAATCAGCCTTTCTAATGATTACAACACGCAGCCCCAAATCCATTGATCCTGTTGCCGGTTATCGACGGATCAGCAAAATAATTTCAAAGGGAAGATACGATGAATGAAAATACGGAAATTTTAAAAAAGGTCCTCTTAAAAACGAAACAGGAAGTCGCCAAGGTGATCATCGGTTACGAACATGTGGTCGATCAGGCATTGATTGCGATTTTTACCGGCACCCATGCGCTCATCGAAGGCGTACCCGGGATAGCGAAAACCCTGCTGGTGCGAACCCTGGCGCATGTGATGCAATGTGATTTCGCCCGCATTCAATTTACGCCGGATTTGATGCCGACCGACATCACCGGAACTCACGTTTTTAACCTGCAAACCAATGAATTTTCACTGGTAAAAGGCCCGGTCTTTTGCTCCTTTTTGCTCGCAGATGAAATCAACCGGGCACCGGCTAAAACACAGTCGGCATTGCTTCAGGCCATGCAGGAGCGCACGGTGACCATCGATCGCGAAACGCACCCGTTATCCCCGAATTTTACGGTGTTTGCCACCCAGAACCCGATCGAATATGAGGGCACCTATCCGCTGCCCGAAGCTCAGAAAGACCGGTTTATGCTCAAAATTACCATGGACACTCCCGGCAAAGATGAGGAACTCACACTCGCCCGGCGGATGCTGGGTAAAGATGCGCCTGAAAATACGTTGGCCAGGGGCGCGGTTCAGCAGATTATAACGCCGGAAGTCTTAACCAGACTGCGCGCGGCTTTGGAAGGGATTCTCGTAAAGGAAGACCTGGTCTCTTACGTCGTGGACATCGTTCGTAAAACCCGTGCGCATCAAAGTGTTCTGGTCGGCGCCGGGCCGCGGGCCACGCAGGCGCTGCTGCTTTCCAGCCGGGCTTTTGCAACGATTAACGCTCGGGACTTTGTTACCCCCGATGATATCAAAACAATGGCCTATCCGGTGCTGGAACATCGACTGATTCTGCGGCCCGAATATGAAATCGAGGGATTAACGGTCAAAGAGGTGAT
>CBDUUO010000245.1:0-5258 GCA_965370395.1 uncultured bacterium | reverse complement strand
TCGTGGAATGCATAATCGCCGTGTGCCGGTTGCCCTGCTCCACTTCCACGCCCAACCGGATTCCTTCCTGTACATTTTTTACGCGTACGATCGGCATAATCGGCATCATCTGTTCCAGCCAGAAAAGCGGATGGTTTTCACTCGCCTCGAAAATGGCCAATCGATATTCCTCGGTCAGGTTGATGCCGATTTCATTTAAAATCACCTGCACGTCTTTACCAACATATTGGGTATTGAGCTTGCCGTCCGGAGTAACAACCAGTTGGGTCACCTTTTCCGCTTCTTCAGGAGTAAGCAGATAGGCCTTGCCGGTTTCCTGCATGAATTTAATCAAGGCATCGGCCACTTCATCCACCACGATGACCTCTTTTTCACAGGTGCAGAACACATTATTGTTGATGCTTGCACCGTTTACAATGGAGTCCGCAGCCTTTCGGATGTGTGCCGTTTCATCCACCAACGCCGGCGGGTTCCCGGCCCCGGCGCCAATCGCCTTTTTACCGGAAGAAAGGACCGCCTTGACCACCGGCCGCCCCCCTGTTGCCACAAGCATGTTGATTTTGGGGTGTTTGATAATCTGCCCGGCTGTTTCTAGAGTGGGTTCCCGCACACAGGAAACGAGGCTCGCAGGCCCGCCGGCATCCACGATGGCCTGATGAATGACTTGGATAATTTTCAGGCTGGTTTCCCGAGCAGTGGGGTGTGGATTGAAAACCACAGCGTTGCCTGCCGCAATCATACTTATACTGTTGTGGATAAAAGTCCCTGTGGGATTCGTGATTGGGGTAAGAGCGCCGATGACACCCACATGTGCATATTCAAGTAAAGTCAGCCCATGGTCTCCGGAAATAACTTCCGGTTTGATGTCTTCGACTCCGGGTGTTTTAGTTGCACAGAGAATATTTTCTATGATTTTATCTTCGTAACGACCAATCTTTGTCTCCCGTGTCGCCAGCTCACTGAGGGACTCATTATTATCTAAAATGGCTTGTCGGATAGAAGCAATAATTTCACTACGGCGCTCGAGAGTCATTACCACCAGTCTTTTATGTGCCTCTACGGCGTTATTTACGGCTTCGTCCACCGTATCATAAATTCCCGTGAATTCATCAGTCCCACGGTCTTTTTCTTGCACCAGCTCTTCCAACACTTTCTGTACCACATCGGCGATGAGCTCGCTATTGGCAGCCATAATCATTCCTCCTTAGACAGATTTCGAGTTCGACGGGTGACTTGTATAACAGACTCAAGTGCACCAATAAATCCGATCCAAAAACCCCGGAAATAAGCAGGTAATTGTCCATATGAAACCAGACGATCCTAAGCAAAGCATTACTCCTTAACCATTGAAAGACATATCGCACCGGTCAGAATGAAGATATGACCCGTCGGAAGGGGATATTGCATTTGCTCCAGAGCCTCTTGCAATTTGTGTCCTAACAGATTAATTTGACTTTCTTGCATGTTGCCGGACGGTAAAAACTTCTTGATATGTTCTGACCACTGTTCCATTGTTTTCAAAGCATCGACAACCGTTTCTGCTATTTGAATGTCTTCTTTTACGGTCCCGCCGCTGATACCCACGGCACCGACCACGTTTCCCTTTAAACATAACGGAAGGCCTCCTCCAAAGAGCACGATTTTGCCCTGGTGCGTATGCTGAATGCCATAGAGAGGCTCTCCGGGTTGAGCGAGTTTTCCTACCTCATGGGTCGATTTGCGTAAAACTGCAGATGTATAGGCTTTCGAAACGGCAATTTCTGTACTCGCAGGCAGGGTCGCATCCATACGCGCAAAAAAAATGAGTCCGCCCTTTTGGTCTACGACACCAATTGCCATGGGAACCCCTAAAGACGAAGCTTGGACTTCAGCAAAGGTACCTAGTAAGCGTGCCAAGGAGTAAGAAAGCTTCATGTTGTTTTGCCCTCTTTGATGGCACTCTCGATGACTTCACGGACAATATCCTCGATAAGCGCATTCACCTCCAAAGACCATGCCAGCATGAAAAGCAGATCACCCAGTCGGTTAAAGTAACGAATCAGATTACCATACACCTTCTCTTCTCGATTCAAAATAACAATTAAGCGCTCGGCACGCCGACATACAGACCGTGCAACATGAAGAGCGGAACTATCCAAATACTTTCCTGGAACTACAAAACCTTTCGGAAGTCCATACAGAACTGTAAATTTATCAATCCATCCTTCCAGCTTCTCCGTATTGCTTTTGCTGATACGCCGTTTCAAATCGGATAGAGCCTTAGAAGTTGAAGCCAACTCGGCACTTGCCACAAATATATCTTCTTGGACGTAATAAAGGATGGATCGTATCGATTCCTGGCAAGTTAGAGCTCGGGTCAGTCCCAAGTGGGATTGTAATTCGTCCAAAGTACCAAAGGCCCCAACCCGCTTGTTTCCCTTATCGACGGTTTCTTTGCTCAGGAGTTGGGTTAGTCCTTCATCTCCCCTGCGGGTATATATTCTTCTTGATCTGCTTTCCATGATACTTTCAGATTGCTATCCCAAGATGCTTGATTATGACGTTAAGCGACCCCCTCAATATCAACCTGATCAATGATCCCGATAATCGTAGCATCCACGGGGCACTGATCATTATCGACGGCCAGTCGTGCCCCACTCCCCCGTACGACCACCACCCGTTCGCCAACCCCGGCTCCTACAGCGTCTATAGCTACGAACGGATCGCCGGTGGGTTTGTTTCCCGAACATTCCAAGGGTTGAACGACTTGTATCTTACTGCCGACCAGAAGTTCATGTTTGCGGGTGGCAACTATAGTCCCGATTACTTGTGCAATTAACATTACTTTTATTCCTTCTTTTTAGGAGTCATATCACATCTTCCCTTTTAAGGGCTACAGCATACTGCTTGGCCAGATCGCGGGCCAGCGGAGTGACAACAGCGCCAGGAGACACCTTAAGATCTACTCCCGAAATATATGCTTGACGAACCTGGGCCGAAGTGACCACATTTTTAAAAATATGAATAGATGAATTTAATTTCTGTTTGGTTTTTAGGGGTCCTCCGGCTTTTGAACCTTGTTCACCTTTAAGGAAGTAATTCACTGCCTCTCTCAGCAGGTGAGTATCAGTCAGGTAACAACCGTAATCGCCGACAATTTGTAATCTTTTTAAAAGCGCTTTCCTAAGCGCTCGACTTGATTGACGGGAGCCGAATTTTTGATTCCAGTGTGCCCCATCGGGGTGGGCAGCTGTTTTGGAAGCCAAAACCGGCTTGCCAAAAAAAAGGCCATGCAAAATTAGATTGGTCGGCAAATTGTCTGCAATGAGCATAGACACCTTCGAGAGCGTATTCAAACTCAGAAGGGGGACAACGATGGCATGAGCCTTTTTTAGGGCAAGGAGCCATGTTGAGGGTTCCACAAAACTGACGTTCGGAAAACCGGCCAACTGATCTCTCATTACCTGGCCATACAGATCTTCGGCATTTTGCGAAAAGACCAGCTGAATCCGGTAACCATCCAAAATCAGTCGACGGACCTGCCAGACGGCTTCCTGGAAAGCAACGGTCGCACCGGTAAAAACCGTAACTAAGGTTCCCCGGCTTCCATCGGCACCCATTTGTTGAGCTATTCTGCTTATCACGGCGGTGACAATTTTTTTAAGCTTTTCATCCGTCATAATTATATCTCTCCCCGGGCCAAGGACTGTTTGTTCAATTTTTTATACAACTCAATGCAATGCCCAAAGGAGTTACAAGCATTGGATTGTCCGGCCTTTCTACCGACAATCCGGTCTCACTTTCTATAACTATTTCAATCCCGGGGAAACAGCTGGTCCCCCCCACAAGGTATATGGTATCAACAGGATAGTCTCTTATGTGTCTTTTGACGATGCTCGCCATCTTTTGAAATACCGGTGTTATCAATGGCAGGATCGCAGATTGACGCTCAGGGTCTATTTTCATTAATTCCGCTTCATGCACAGGAATCTTAAAATGGCCGGCAAGAACCAGATCCACGTGAATCCCGCCAGTCGGCTCATCGGCTGTATAAATGACCCTACCATCTTTTATCACGGAGATACCCGTAGTTCCCCCACCGATGTCCACGACTGCCCCGTCAGTAATCTCTAATACCATGGAGGCCGCCGTTGGCTCATCAATCAATCCCTTTACATCCATATCAACCGCTGCCAGGACATTGCCAAATACCCTGGCATTTGGCCCGATTGTTCCGGGAGGATAGGCCGCTGCGGCAGATCTGATTGAAAAACCGGCCTGCCTTAATACATTAACCTGCTGGCGCAAAATATTAACAGCGCCTAAAAAATCAAGCACCAACCCATCCCGAATGCTGTATTGGCTACGCGTGAGCACTCCGGCTAAGGGGTTGCCCTGGTGGTCCACAACGGCAGTGATGATATAAGCAGTACCGAGGTCAACCCCTGCAAACAACAGGTCCTTACGAGAGCGGTTGTCGGTAAGTGACAATGCGGCTTCAAAGGTTGCAATCCGCTGGTTTGCTGATTCACTGATTTTCATCGGATTAAGTCTGATTAATTTTCCTTTCCCGAAAGTCTTTTAATCACCGTCTCCGCCGCACTTGAAGCACGTTCAATATCCGCTTGCTTTCCAGCCAGGGATAACCGACCGACCGCTCCATATGTTCTGCAATCTACGAGAGTGATCTGAGAATTTTTTTCAGCTTCGTTGGCAGCAAGCGTAATGTAAGCCGCAGGCTGAACTTCAAAAATGTAGAGATCCTGCCCAGGTAACAGCATTGAGCAGAGCCGGGAGACATTGGTCATCTGGGCGTGGTAGGCGTTCACTTTGTGGATGACCTGAGAGTTTAAAATCTTTGGTTTAAAACGATCTGCAAGGGTCAATCCCAAAGATTTGAGTACGGCGGAACCGGCATGTTTCACGTCTGCCTGTGCTTGTGAATGAAACTCCAGTACACCAAAATGCCGTTCCACCACCATGAGACCCGGACGTATATTTGCCGCCTTTACAGCGGCATCTATTACTCTGTGGATCACAACTCCGGGGGAAACTTCTACGAGTATTGCGGCCATGCCTGGAATAGGAATATATCCTCTTGCGTTGGCACCTATATAGGCGGCAAACTGGGGCTGTAGGCGATCTAAATATACGTAAGAACGAAGATCAGGCATTTTACACTCCTTTGGTAAGGGAAAACAGTTTAGGGCATTATAGTGGTTGTCAAAAAAACGTTCCGTTATTCAAACGTTTTTTTCTACAACCGTACAAGCGTTTAT
>CBDUUO010000244.1:0-5260 GCA_965370395.1 uncultured bacterium | reverse complement strand
GTTCAACCCCCGCATTTTGCGGGATTTCACGTCTGTTTTTATGAATATTAAGGAGTTCAAAAGGCGTGATGTAAGATCTTTTTATGTTAAAACCGTTTTAGAAACGCTTAGATTTTGCCCGATAGATAGGCGCGAGGTGTCGAAATGACGGAGCGTACGTATAGTACGTGAGTAAATTTCGACGCCGAGCAACACCGCTATCGGGTAAAAGATGAGCGCTTATAAAACGGTTTACATGAGGGATACAGGATCCACGTCTATTATAACCCTCACCCGGTGATGATGAAACACGGTGGGATTTTCAGCCAGAAGCTGACTGACAAATTGATGCAAGGCCTTGGCACGCTTGCCTTTTAAAAGGATTTGCCATCGATATCGCCGGGCGATTTTGGTCAGGGATGATTCAATCGGTCCCATGATTTCAACGCTGCCGTAAAACGATGGATTTGACGTTTTCAGCGTCCGGCATTTATCACCCAGTTTGAGGGCATAATTTTGGGTCAGCGCTGGGTTTTTGCCGGAGATTTTAAGTTGGATCATTCTTGAAAACGGCGGATAATTTAAGGCTTTGCGAGAATTGATCTCCTGATGGTAAAAAGAATTAAAATCTTGATCTCTGGCAGCCAATATACTGAAGTGGTCCGGATTATAGGTTTGCAGAATAACCCGCCCCGGAGAAGATCCCCTTCCTGCGCGACCGGCCACCTGTGCCAGAAGCTGAAACGTCCGTTCACCGGCTCTAAAATCGGGAAAACTCAGCGAAAGATCAGCGCAGATGATTCCCACCAGCGTAATATTCGGAAAATCGTGGCCTTTAGCCACCATTTGGGTCCCGACAAGAATATCAATGGTTTGATCTTTGAGGCCTTTAAGCAATTTAACAATGGCCCCCTTCCTTGCAGTGGTATCCCGATCCATGCGGGCAACCCGGGCATTGGGGAAAAGTTTCTGGACCGTGGTCTCAATTTTTTCGGTACCGAGCCCCAATTTTTTTATTTTCGAAGATCCGCAAATGTTGCAGGGGGATGTCGCCGCGCGGGAAAATCCGCAATAATGGCATTTAAAGGCATTGGCCTTCTGATGATAGGTAAGGGAGATATCGCAATGTTTGCAGCGCTGCGGCTGCCCGCATGATTGACAGAGTGCAAAATTGGCAAATCCGCGGCGGTTTAAAAAAAGCAGCGCCTGTTGGTGGTGATCAAGCGTGTCCTTGATGGCCTGTTGCAACACCGGTGTAATAAACCGTTGCACCCCCCGGTATCCCAGGTTTTCACGAAGGTCAACGATTTTTATAGCAGGCAACGGGCGGCTTTCGATGCGATGGTGCAGGTTGACTTCAATAAATTTCTTTGCAAAAGCATTATAACAGGACTGAATCGAAGGCGTCGCGGATCCCAGCAGCGCCACGCAATCATTGAGTTTAGCCCTGACCACTGCAAGATCCCTGGCATTATACCGCAGGTTATTTTCCTGTTTATAGGAGCTATCGTGCTCTTCATCTACGATAATAAGCCCCACTTCTGGAAATGGGGCGAAAATGGCCGACCGCGCACCAATGGCAATATCCGCTTTTTGCTGTAAGATACGGCTCCATTGATCATAGCGCTCACCGGCCGATAGGCCGCTGTGAAGCACGGCAATGCGTTCGCCGAATCGGGCTCGGAATCGTCTCTCCATCTGGGTGATCAGCGCAATCTCTGGTACCAGCACTAAAACGGATTTTCCCTGTTTGAGGCTTTCAGCAGCAACCTGCATGTAGACTTCGGTTTTGCCGCTGCCGGTGACCCCTTGCAAGAGAAAGGTTGTGAACCCTTTATTCAGAGAATCGACGACCTGCACGACGACACTTTGCTGCTCGGAGTTCAGGTCAAGGGCGGTGTCCGCACGAATGGGCTCGCCAAAGGGATCCCGATAGACCCGTTTATGCCGAACCGTTAGATAGCCGTCGTTTTCAAGTGCCCGAATCAGACGGGGTGCGGTCGGCACATGTCTTTTGAGTTCGGACATCGAAATTTCGCCTTCATTACCGAGGATTTCGATGATCTTTTTTCGGGATTTTGAAAGTCGATCCAGAGGGAGTACCGGATCCGCCAGGGCTAAAAAACGCTCCTGGCGGGTCCTTGTCGAAGCTGCCCTCAGCTCGCGAGTCTTCAATATATGTCCGCTGCGCTGAAGCGACTGGATCAGGGCGCCGGGAACCATTTGATTCAGCTTCCGGTTCAAATGATTAAGACGACACGGTCCGGAATCAAGTAGTTTCAATACCGCACTTTCCAATGGATTGACCGCATCGTTTTTAAAGGCCCGCTTTCCCTGCGGCGTAATCGTTATCGAGGCATAATCATAAAGGGTCAGGCCGCCCGGCAACGAATTTTTGATCACATCACCGATGGGATGCTTATAGTAGTCTGAAATCCATTGAAAAAATGAAATCATCGCCGGCCCAAACAGGGGTTTTTGATCCAGTACATCCAAAATGTGCTTGACTTCAGCCGGCGCGGAATCGTGAGCCGTCCCCAAAATATAGCCGGTTACCCTGCGCTGACCGAAAGGCACGAGGACGCGCTTCCCGGTCGCTACAAACGGCAACAGGAACTCCGGGACGCTGTAAGTGAAGGTATGATAAACGGGTAAGGCAACCGCAACTTCAATATTTGATTTACTAATCATAAAATTAGTGCTAATATAGCGTTAAGTTAAAATGGATTCAACCCATTGTGTCTCTGAACGCCTAACCTGTAAAAATAAAGACTGTCGACAGGTCGGCTTTATTTATTTTTACATGCACGGTTTTTTGCGCAAAAAACTCTAAAGAAATTTCAATACCGGACGATTTATCATATTAGGAGGCAGTTATGCGAAACAATGCAAAATCATGGGTAGTCTTCGGAGTGATCGCAGCCTTGATCGGTGTGCCCTTCGCGACTTCAGCCCTGGCCCAGGAATATTTTGAGGCTAAAGAGCCCGGCGGCGGTGCGATGATGTATGATATGATTGTTGTCCGGCCTATCGGGGTGGTTGCCACAGTCATCGGGTCCGCTTTTTGGCTCGTCACCCTGCCATTTTCGGCATCGGGTGACAATGTCGATACAGCGACTAAAAAACTGGTCAAAGAACCCGCCGCATACACCTTTACACGGCCCTTAGGCGAATTTTAGCCCCCATTTAATTTTTCTTCTTGCTTGACACAGGGGTATTAATTGCATATACGAAGCTGCAATTAATGACTCACAATACGGTTGTATCTTTTGTTCGTTTTTGTCCTGCCTGTTATCCCATACACCCTTAACCTTTCAAGAAGGAGGTAGCCGTGCCGGTACATGTCGTTGACCACCCCTTAGTCAAGCACAAATTAGCATTTATGCGGCAACATGATATCACAACCAAGGATTTTAGAGACTTTGCATCTGAGCTCGCCAATCTTTTAACCTATGAAGCGACCAAACATTTGGAGATGGAGACCGTCACCATTCAGGGCTAGGCCGGTCCTGTTGAAGTTGAAAAAATAAAGGGCAAAAAAATCACCGTGGTTCCGATTCTGCGGGCCGGGCTTGATATGATGGACGGCGTCCTTAATCTCATACCAACCGCCAAAGTCAGCGTTGTCGGACTGTACCGCAATGAGGAAACCCTCGAGCCGGTCAGGTATTACGTCAAAATGACCAACCTGATGGAAGAACGTATTGCACTGATTCTTGACCCCATGCTGGCCACCGGCGGCACGGTGCTCGCAACAATTGACCTCTTAAAAGAATCCGGCTGCAAACAAATCAACGGGATATTTATGGTCGCCGCACCGGAAGGGCTTGAAAAGCTGCAAAACGCGCATCCCGACGTCGAAATAGGGGTGGCGGCGATAGATGAAAAACTAAATGAAGTCGGATACATATTACCCGGCCTGGGAGATGCGGGCGATAAGATATTCGGCACGAAATAAACCGTACGTCACCATGAACCATCTATTGATAACCTCACTTTGAAGCTATCAGGGGCCAGGGCACATATGGCCATGAAGAACTGGATCGCAGATTATAAATTAGGCTATCAAGACCATCTGTTCAGCATCCAAATTCTTTTGGTCGCATTTGGCGCACTCATTACGGTACCCATTCTCACCGGTCTGGATCCCGGCGTTGCATTATTTACCGCCGGCGTTGGAACCCTCATCTTTCATTTCTTTACCAAAAGGCAGATCCCGGTTTTCCTGGCGTCATCATTTGCCTATACCGCACCGATTATGGTGGCAACCAAAACATGGGGCCTTCCGGCCGCCCTTGGCGGGCTGGTGGCCGTCGGCGTTGTTTATATGGCCATTGGCGGAATCATTTACTGGAAAGGCCGCAACATCATTCAGACCCTATTTCCGCCAATTGTTATCGGACCGATTATTATGGTCATCGGGCTCATGCTGGCTCCGGTGGCAGTTTCCATGGCCCTGGGCAAATCAAATCCCGCGTATCTCATACCGGAAAAAGTCGGCCTGCTGATCGCCGCGATATCTCTGACAACAACCATTTTAATCTTCCTGCTGGCCCGGGGAACCCTGAAGCTCATTCCGATTATTTGCGGCCTGATCGCCGGATATTTGGCCTCCATCCCATTTGGAATCATTGATCTTTCAATCGTTGCCGGTGCACCGTGGATTGCGATTCCCCAATTTGTAATCCCTCGATTCAACTTTGATGCCATTATTTTTCTAATACCGGCGGCCGTTGCGCCGCTAATCGCACATTTTGGGGATATCTTCGCCATTGGCGAGGTTACGGATAAGGATTACCTGAAAGAACCCGGCATCCATCGCACATTGCTGGGTAACGGCGCGGCAAACACAATCGCTGCTCTTGTCGGTGGCCCCCCGGTTCGCATTTATGCCGAAATTACCGGCGCAGTGACCGTCTTCAAAAGGTGGCAGACGGCGGTAATGGTTTGGGCCGCCCTGTTTGCTATGGTTCTGGCCTTTTTGGGCAAAGTGAGCGCCCTGTTCCAAACCATTCCCGACCCGGTTAGCGGCGGTATCCTGATTTTATTTTTCGGTATGCTGGTGGTGGCGGGCATCAATTGCCTGCTGAAGGCCCACTTAAAATTAATGGAATTCAAAAACATGCTGATTGTGGTGCTCATTCTGGTTTGCGGAATCGGGGGGATTACCTTTTCAGCCGGAGCGTTCACACTGAAGGGCGTGGCGCTGGCAACCCTTGCGGGCGTATTTTTAAACCGGGTCCTTCCGGATAAAAAGGCCACACAAGAAAGCTGATTCAGA
>CBDUUO010000243.1:0-5262 GCA_965370395.1 uncultured bacterium | reverse complement strand
TACCTTTCAATCTCTGTGGTGCCAAAAACTGAATAAGCATGTCACCAAGAATTCACCCTGCGCGGTTCTATTCGGCCGGCGCTGTCCCACAACCGGATTCTGATTTGGATATTTGTTATTGAAATCCTTTTTTATATACTGGTTCCCGTTAACCGTTTACTGCTTGGCAATTTACATCCAATCCGGCCAGCCCAGCCCTGAACGCATTCCTGATGTACATTTTCTGGATAAAATTCTGCACTTTGGAGCTTATGGTCTGCTGGGGGTCCTTTTTTTCAGAGCCTATGAAACCCTGCCGCTGAAAAACAGCAAAAACCTGTTGATTTTAATCAGCATCGGGTCAGCCACCCTTTACGGAATCAGCGATGAGATCCATCAATATTTTGTTCCTTTCAGGCAGGCCGATATCATGGATGCGGTCGCCAATACCATCGGCAGCATTTGTGGGGTTTATCTTTATTATCGGTGGAAAAATCAAAAAGAACCGGTGTAGCTTTGCAGCAGCTCGCGGTAAAATTTATTAGACTGCTATCAATTCTCGGTGAGATACCCGAGCATTGAGATTGCTTCGCTTCGCTCGCAATGACCCGTGAATGTTTCGTACTGTCATTGCGAGGAGCTTGAGCGACGAAGCAATCTGTTGCTTAATTTCACCAAGAATTGCTGTTAGACTGCGGTGCAGATTGACAAGATCCCTGATTTTGTGTACAAAGGATAGTCTGAATTGGCTCTGGTGGGTCGGTGAATACCAGCCGGCCTGACTATCCGATTCACAAAATGATACGATGAGACTTTTTAAAGGAGTGAAGCTCTATGCCTTCCGAAAATAGCATTTTAATCAACGGCAATAAATTTTCCTTTGTACCGGGGGAAACCATCCTGGAGGTGGCGCATCGAAACAGTATTGATATTCCGACCCTCTGCCACCTGAAAGGGACCACCCCTACCGGCGCATGCCGTATGTGCGTGGTAGAGGTTAAAGGTGCCCGCAGCCTGGTGGCTTCCTGTGCAGCACCGACCGCGCCCAACATGGAAGTTCAAACCGAAACGGCTAAAGTTGTTGAGGCCCGCCGCATGGTCCTGCAATTGCTGTTGTCCTCCGGAAATCACAACTGTGCGGTTTGCGGAAGCACAGCAGATAACTGGACTGAATTTCAACTTAAAGTGCAACAGTCCGAAGAAGGCACTGAATTGTGCCCGGTCTGGGGCGAGTGTCGCCTGCAGGATTTAGCCTTTCGCTACCAGGTCACCGGTGAACGATTTCAAGCCACAGACACCGCTTATCCGATGGAAACGGCCAATCCGTTCATTATGCGCGATTTTTCCCGCTGTATTCAGTGCGGCCGATGCGTACAGGCCTGCAACGAAGTCCAGGTCAACCAGGCCATTCATTTCGGTTATCGCGGGGCAGCCACCAAAATTATTGCCGCCGGCGATCGACCTTACATCAACTCGGATTGTGTCTTTTGCGGAGAATGTGTGCAGGCATGCCCGGTGGGCGCCCTGGTTGAAAAAGATGCCCGTTACGAGGCCCGTCCCTGGGAAACGCGCAAGGTGAGAACTACCTGCAGCTATTGCGGGGTGGGCTGCCAGCTTTATCTGCATGTCAAGGACAACCAGGTGGTGAAAATATCCGGGGTGGAAGGCGTGGCGCCGAATTTCGGCAGCCTTTGCGTCAAGGGTCGCTTCGGATTCGACTTTATCCATTCACCCGACCGGGTGAAAACACCGCTGATTAAGGAAAACGGTTCTTTCCGCGAAGCCTCCTGGGATGAGGCCCTGGATCTGGTGGCCCGCAAGCTGGGGGACATCAAGGCCGAACACGGGCCCGACAGCATCGGGATGCTGACTTCCGCACGAATTACCAATGAGGAAAACTACATTGCCCAGAAATTTTCCCGGGCGGTGCTGGGGACCAACAATGTCGACCATTGCGCGCGGCTCTGACATTCTTCCACAGTGGCCGGTCTGGCCGCAGCATTCGGAAGCGGGGCAATGACCAATACCGTTGCCGATATTGAAGAAGCGGATGTGATTTTAATTACCGGATCCAATACGACTGAAAATCATCCGGTGCTGTCCAGTGTTGTCAAACGGGCGGTGACCCTTAAAGGCGCCAAGCTCATCGTGGTCGATCCGCGGCGCATCCGGATTACCCGATATGCGGATAAATGGTTGCGGCAGAATCTGGGTACCGATGTGGCCTGGATCAACGGTTTGATGCATGTGATCATTAAAGAAGGCCTGCATGCCAAACCATTTATTGAAAACCGCACCGAGGGTTTTGAAGAACTGCAAAAAACCGTTGAAAAGTTTGCCCCGGACGCTGTGGAGCAGATCACCGGTATCCCCGCACAGGAAATTATCGATGCGGCCCGGCTTTATGCGAAAGCCGGGCGCGGCAGCATTTTGTACTGTATGGGGATCACCCAGCACACCACCGGAACCGATAACGTCAAATCACTGGCCAACCTGGCCATGCTTTGCGGCAACATGGGCATCGCGGGCGGCGGTGTCAATCCGCTGCGCGGTCAGAACAACGTCCAGGGCGCCTGTGACATGGGCGGGCTGCCGGATGTGTATTCCGGATATCAGAAAGTCGTTGATCCCGCAGCGCGCCAGCGCATGCAAGAGGCCTGGAATGTGGACCCGCTTCCCGACCAGCCCGGCCTGAAGGCCACCCAGATGATACCGGCGGCCCACGACGGCACCCTTAAAGCCCTTTATGTCATCGGTGAAAATCCACTGGTATCCGATCCGGATGTCAACCATGCTGAAAAGAGCTTGAATAACCTGGATTTTCTGGTGGTGCAGGATATCTTTTTAACCGAAACCGCTCAGCTGGCCGATGTGATATTGCCCACGGCCTGCTATGCCGAAAAAGACGGCACCTTTGCCAACACCGAACGCCGCGTGCAGCGGGTACGCAAGGCGGTCGATCCTCCCGGGCAGGCCTGGGATGATTGGAAAATTTGCTGTGAAATTGCCACGCGGATGGGGTACTCCATGGCGTACGAAAGCAGCCAGCAAATCATGGAGGAAATATCAAAGGTGACCCCGTCTTATGCCGGTATCAGTTTCGAGCGTATCGAACACGAAGGCCTTCACTGGCCCTGTCCGACAGCCGAACACCCCGGGACTCCGATTTTGCATGGCGAACAGTTTACGCGCGGCAAGGGACTTTTTCACGCAATTGATTACATTGAGCCGGCTGAAATGGTCGATGATGAGTATCCGCTGTATCTGACTACCGGGCGACTGCTTTACCAGTATCATACTCGTACCATGACCATGAGAACCGGTGGGCTCAATGAAATTGCACCGGAGGCGTTTGTGGAAATCTCGCCGCAGGATGCCCGCGAATTTGAACTGGAAGAGGGGGCCCTGGTTAATATAGCTTCGCGCCGGGGAAATATACAGGCCCGCATTAAAATATCGCGCAAGGCCGTTAGCGGTACCATATTTATCCCCTTTCACTATGCGGCGGCGGCGGCCAATCGGCTGACCAATGCGGCCCTGGACCCGATTTCGGGAATTCCCGAATACAAGGTCTGTGCGGTCAAGGTTTCAAAGGCGGCGTAAAAATTGTTCGTGGTCAGTCGTCTGTTGTCCGTTGCTGAGATGAAAATTCCATCTGAAAATTGATGAGGGTTAATCCTTTGTCTCCCTTGGCCTTTGGCACTGAGCTCTTGATGAGTGCCTTTTTTTTCGCGGCTAAAAGCCGCTCCCACATACCTTAAAGTTGACTGTGGGAGCGGCTTTTAGCCGCGATTTATTCCAATAAAAAACCCGGCCTTTTCGAGGCCGGGTTTTTCTACAGCTGAAGTTAAGGTTAAATTCGCTTTATTATTCCTCCAACTCCTTGGACGGCAGCACATCCACGTCCGCCAGGTCCGGTCCCAGATATTCGCGTTCATTTTCGCCCAGAATGCCCATGGACAGACAGATCAGGGTCCACAGATGCACGGAATGATAACCACCTTCGAAATGCTCGCTCAGATCATGAATCTGGGAATGGCAGTTGTGGCACGGCGTAATGCAGTATGGGGCGCCGGTGGCCATAATCTGGTCGAATTTTAATTTGCCGTAGGCGCGGCGCTGATCGGGTAGTCCATTCTGCAGAAAGCCCCCGCCTCCGCCGCAGCAATAGTTATTGGACCGGTTGGGGGTCATGTCGATAAAATTTTCTTCGCCCACCACGGCTTTGACCACATAGCGCATATCTTCGGCCACGGGATCTCCCAGCGTTTTACGAACTAATTGGCACGGGTCCTGGCAGGTAAATTTGATCTTGCGGTCCTTGTTCCATTCGGAGTTGACCTTGAGCTTGCCTTCCCGGATCCACTGGGCATACAGCGTGATGATACTTTCGATTTTGAAATTGTGCTCGATGTTGAATTTTTGCAGTCCGACCCGGACTGCGAACAGTTCGTGCCCTCACTCCGTATTGAGCCAGACCTTGCAGCCCAGATCATCGACGGCTTTGGCTTTGGTGCGTACAATTTTTTCCCAGCTTTCAAGGTCCGCCATAAACATACAGTAGTTTTCGGCAGCCCAGCCTTTGGTGCCGTAAGTCCAATCCGCACCGGCGATGTGCAGGATTTTCCACAGGGGCACCATTTCATCCGGCTCGGTCACCGGTTCACGGGAATTCTGATTTAAGAAATAATTAGCGCCTTTTTTGTTAATCGGTGCCTGCAGATCTGCAAACCCTTCCTGGGTTTGTTGAATCTCTTCCAGCACATCTTCAACCACAAATTGAAAATCTTCCTCGGTGGCCCCCATGGCGCTGCAAGTGTCGTTTCGAAGGGCCATGTCGCAGGAGCCTAAAATACCTTTGGGCCGCTCTTCCCGGGGCCGGTTTTTTCGGACGTTGAACACCAGCTGCGGGATGTCGATTTTCATGGGGCAGACATAGATGCAGCGCATGCACAGGGTGCAGCACCAGGCCCATTCGGAACTTAGAAGTTCCTCGTCCATCCCCAGGGCGGCCATGCGCAAAAATTTCCTGGGATCCATGTCTTCCAGGCCCGTGGCCGGGCATCCGGAAGAGCAGGCCCCGCATGTCAAACACAGGTTAAGGTTACCGCCCTCGGGCAGAAGTTCTTTAACCTGGTCGATGAACTTGCTCTTTTTCTTTCCGCCAAGTTTGATTGCCTCTTCAGCCATACGTTAAATTCCTCCATCTAATTTTTGCTGTGTAAAAATTGATGGTTTCGTAAAAAATCAAAAATAGTGTCACTCCCGCGAAAGCGGGAGTCC
>CBDUUO010000242.1:0-5272 GCA_965370395.1 uncultured bacterium | reverse complement strand
ATATAACCGCTTTTGCAAAGCAACTTTTATTAATGGGAGCCGTTCTTTAATATATGTTTATTCCGTATGTGCGCTGTTACGTTCTTTATCCGCAATACGCAAAATCGCCGCCAGACTGCGTTCAACATCAGCATCGGTCGTGGCCCAGGAAGAAACACTGATCCGCATGGCTGTATGGCCCTGCCATTCTGTGCCCCCGCACCAGCAGGTACCGTCTGCCTGTACCCCCTCAATGACCCGCCGGGTAATCTCAGCATCGCCAAAGGCTACCAGGACTTGATTGATGACGACATCGTTTAAAACGTGATAACCGGCTTCTTTTAAGCCGCTGGCAAAACGACGAGCATAATTGCAGGTTCGTTCGATCAGATCCGCAAGACCCGAGCGACCCAAGGAACGTAATGCCGCCCATATCTCAATCCCGCGCGCACGACGCGACATTTCAGGAACGTAGTGATAGGGCTCCCGCTGTTCGCCAACCTGGAGATAGGGGGCACGGGTTGACATGGCCCCTCGCAGATGTGCGGAATCCCGGCAAATGGCAATTCCACTGTCATAGGGCACATTCAGCCATTTATGCGCGTCTATCGCCCACGAATCGGCCGCTTCAAACCCGGAGGTTAAATGGGCGTGTTTGGGTGACGCTGCTGCCCATAACCCGAAAGCACCATCCACATGCACCCAGGCACCGACTTCTTTGGCAGCTGAACATATTTCGGAAGCGGGATCAAAAGCCCCGGTATTCACATTACCGGCTTGAATACAAACAATCGTTGAATGCGTCATTTCAGGTAATGCATCTGCGCGTATTCGGCCCTGCCCATCTACCGGTACCCGAATGACTGCCTCCCTTCCAAAACCCAACAGACTGAGTGCCTTTAATGCGCTAACATGCACCTCGTCACCCACAACGACCGATACCGGCGGTGCATTAAATAATCCTTTTGCTTCAACATCCCAGCCCTGTTTTTTCAATATCGCATGTCGTGCGGCGGCTAAAGCAGTGAAATTCGCCATGGTGGCACCGCTGACGAATCCCCCTCCGGCTTCAGCAGGCAAAGACAGCACATCGAGTAACCAGCCAAGAGCAATTTGTTCCACAACAGCGGCAATTGGAGACATGACCCGCAGACCGGCGTTTTGATCCCATGCGCCGGCCAGCCAGTTGGCAGCCAGGGCAGCCGGCAGGCTTCCACCGGTGACGAATCCAAAATAACGCCCACCGGCAGTTAAAACCGTTGCCGGTGATCCGATTTCATCCAGAAGGTTAACAACGGATTCAATATCGGTGGAATCTTCCGGCAAGGGTTCATCCAATTTTGCGAGCGCTTCGATCGCCGCGGAAGATGGAAAAACATTGCTTTCTTGCAACTCCGTAAGGTACCGAACAGATCGCTCGGCTATTAATCTAATTAGATTTTCCATTGTCATATCTTTGACTCGAATAATTTTAATCCAGAGAAGTCGCCTGAATGAACAAAAAATTAAGCAATCCCATCCGTTGCCGTTTGTAGATTTTCAAATCGTTAAATCGAAACTCGGCAAACTTTATGGCATAATCGAATATCAAGTCAAAACAAATCAGAATATTTATTATCTTAACTTTTTTTTGACAACACGGCCTGTTTCATTTTATTCTTAAAGGTCATGTTGAAATTCAAAAATAAAAAGCGCTTTTCAACCTATTTAACGACGGCCTTTGTGGTACTGGTCAGCCTGTCGGTCGTTATTATACTGGGGACTATTTACCGGCATTTCGGCAAAAAGGTCGAGTCTGAATTTTACGAGAAATTGCGGGCTCAAAAAGGTCAGGTTGAAATTATTTTAAATAACCGAATTTCAAGTATTATCAGTTTATTAAATGACCTGGGATCCGACAATATCATTCGGGTTACCGTCATGCTCAACATTGCATCAAATCTTGAGGAGCGGATTACGCAATATTATCCCTCAGATGACGGGGTGTATCATTTTGTCAAAAAGGTGGGAGAAAAATCTATCGTTCCGGAAAAATACCCGGGACTGTCTGAACAAATCATCAAATTTGTCATGACCGAATACCCGAATGGCGAGATAGTGGAAGATGACGGCAATACAAGATTACTGTGGATGTTTTCAGCCCCTATCATGCATGAAACCGGTCGTATGGGAACCGCATATGCGCTGTATGATATGATTCAGGATCTAAAACTTATGAATACCATTCAGCAGACCGTGGGGATCAACCTTGCGGCGATCCAATCCGATCAGTTATTCAACCTGATCTCGCGTAAGACCCTGCCCCTTGACCCGCAAACTCGGGAAAATATGGCAAACCAGACCGGATTTGTTTCGTTTGGCCAAAACCAAATACTTTCTAAAATTAATGGATTCAACAATCTGTATTTTCAGTCTTCTCTGGAAAGCCTCATTCAAGAACAAAAGAGAGTCAATCTTTGGATTGGCCTATTCTCCATTGTCATTCTCGCCATTTCGACCTTAATGGCTGTTTTTTTGGCAAGAAAAATGGTGGAGCCGCTGCGGAAAATGACAGATAAGGCCATTCAGATATCGGAAGGCCAAAAAAATCTTCTTTTTGAAAATAACCGGCGAAATTATTGGGAATTTAGCCAGTTATCGGAGGCCTTCAATTATATGATAACGAACTTGAAGGACGCCGAAGAGCAAACGCGATATAAAGAATTACTGGAAAACGTGGATGATGCCGTTTACATCATGGATCTAAACGGAAATATTCTGGAAGCCAATGAATCTGCTTATTCACAACTCGGCTATACGCCTGAGATGTTTTTCGAACTCAATTTAAATAAAATTACTCCTGAAAATGATGCGCATTTAATTCTTTACCAGCTTGTTGAGAAGGCCCAGATACAAACTCAACCCAAAATAAATCTTGAAACCTTCCACCTTAAAAAAAATGGCGCACGTATCCCCGTTGAAATTCATTCGAGAGCGATTACCTACAGGGGTAAAAAAGTCATTTTGAATGTCGCCCGGGATGTCAGCAAACGCTTCGAGGCCGAAAAAGCACTTAGAGAAAGTGAAGAGCGATACCGATCCGTAGTTGAGAATTCTCGGGATGGGATCGTAATTCTCAACGACGAGCTGAATATTCTTTACGCAAATGAGAGGTTTTCTGAAATATCGGGCCGCCCGCGTATAGAAATCGAGGGCAGTGATTTTAGAAAATACCTGGAGCCATCCGGACGCAGCAATATAGAAGCGCATTTTCGGAAAATACAAAAAGGGGAAAAAATTAGTTCAGGACCGGTCTGCACCATTATTCGCGACACCGGTGAGGGAAGGTCCGTTAAAATCAGTACAAACCGCTTTCAGGACTCAAGTGAAAAAGAGAAAATCGTCAGCCAGATCTCAGATATCACCGATCAATTACGTGCTGAAAGCGAAAAGCAACACCTTGAGGCCCAGTTAATGCATGCTCAAAAGATGGAAGCCATCGGCACCCTGGCAGGCGGGATTGCCCATGATTTCAACAATATCCTGATGGGTATTCAGGGCTATTTATCATTAATGCGCCTGGGCAATGATTCAGACGAACCGCAAGATGATCAGTATGGCAAATATATACAGGGTATTGAAGATAACGTCATGAGCGCAGCAAATCTAACCGAGCAGCTCCTCGGATTCGCCAGAAAAGGAAAATATACACTGCGGCTAACGAGTCTTAATGACATTGCGGAAAAAAGCACCCGGATGTTCATGCGCACCAAAAAAGAAATTACCTTACACAAAAGATGCCAAGAAGATATCTGGAATGTTGAAGTGGATCGGGGACAAATTGAACAGGTGCTGATCAATCTTTATTTAAACGCCTGGCATGCCATGCCGGATGGTGGTGACCTGTACATTCAAACGCAAAATGTTGTTCTCAGTGATGCGCACTGTAAGCCGTTTGAAGTCAAAGGCGGCCATTATGTAAAGCTTTCCGTGACAGACAGCGGCATCGGAATGGACAAAGATACCATCGATAGAATTTTCGAACCCTTTTTCACGACCAAAGAAATCGGCAAGGGCACCGGTTTAGGCCTGGCTTCCGCATACGGAATCATCAAAAACCATAACGGAATCATCCGAGTCTACAGTGAGCAAGGTCATGGCACCACATTCGTTATCTACCTGCCGGCATCTCAGGCCGAAGAAATAGACGAATCACAAACGGATTATTCATTAATGAAAGGCACAGAGCATATTCTGCTTGTCGACGATGAAGAAGGGCCGATTCTGGTCGAAAAACTCATGCTGAAAGAATTGGGATACAGGGTTACGACGACCGAAAGCGGCAGGGAAGCCATCGATATTTATGCCGAAAATACCGATACCGTGGATTTAATTGCTCTGGATATGATCATGCCGGAGATGAGCGGCAGAGCCACGTATGAGGAACTGAAAAAAATAAATCCCGATGCCAGAGTCTTACTGGTAAGCGGCTACAGCCTGAACAAACAGGTGGAAGAGTTACTCGATTTGGGCTGTAACGGATTTATTCAAAAACCGTTTGATATCATTGAACTGTCCCAAAAACTGAGGGAAATCCTAGATGATTGAATATTTTCGATTGAACATTGATGAATTCGTAAAAAGTCCTATCGCCGGTCATTGCGAGGAACGAAGTGACGAAGCAATCCCATGATTTCAGAGACATAGATTGATAGAGATTGCTTCGCTACGCTCGCAAAGACAGCTTGGCAGACTTTTTACGAGTTCGTCAATTTTATTGGTTTTACTTAGATGGGCCGAGGACGATTTCTATCCGCCGGTTTTGGTGTCGGCCTTCTTTAGTTTCGTTTGATGCAACCGGCCGATAGAAGCTGTATCCGCGTGCCGAAAGTCTTTCCGGTTGCAACCGACCCTCTTTTTGAAGAAATCTGACCACCGCTGCTGCCCGGGCGACAGATAATTCCCAGTTGCTCGGAAATTTCTCCTTTAACGTTGGACCTAAAGGCATATTATCTGTATGTCCTTCGACCAGTATGCTTTCATCCTTGTGTGCCCTGACGGATTCGGCCACAACCAGCAATAATTTCTTGCCTTTTTGCTTAATCTCAACACTGCCCGAATCAAATAGAATTTTGTCGATGAAGACAACCTTGAGGGTGTCTTCCGTTTCCACGATTTCAATATCCTGGGCGGCAATCTCATCTTTTAGACTGGTTGCGATGGTCTTTTTGGTGTCATCCAGCAGACGAATGACTTTATCCTGAAGCTTGATTACGGATTTCTTTTTTTCAAGATCGTTGTTGAGTCGCTCGAC
>CBDUUO010000241.1:0-5272 GCA_965370395.1 uncultured bacterium | reverse complement strand
ACCAAAACTTCCGCTGAAAAGGGTTCCGTTAAATAAATTACTTGATTTTGACGGGAAAAAATATTTATAATTTAAATGATAACTGAGGGTCTGCCTTAATTAAAGGCAGGTTTCATTCTGAAGGAAAGATCCATTCGTCTGGGTGGCATCCTGCAGTATGGGACTATGGCAATTACAGAAACAAAGGGGGTGTCACTGTGGCAAATGGTGTTGTGAAATGGTTTAATGACCGTAAGGGTTATGGCTTTATCGAGCAAGAAGATGGTCCGGATGTTTTCGTACATCACTCCGGAATCGATTCAGCTGGATTCAGGTCTCTCAACGAAGGCGATCAGGTTACGTTTGACATAGAAGAGGGGCCGAAAGGCGCGCATGCTGTAAATGTGAAACCTGTTTAACAATTGAATTAAACTTGAAAAAGGGCAATTCTTCATTATTTGAAGGGTTGCCTTTTTTTTAAAAATTTGACACATGATTGTCTTTATTTTATATTCCTTCCCAAGAATATTCAATCCGCTTCACTGATCTGCAATAACCGGAAAAGGAGAAACCTCATGAATATGGATGCGGATGCGAACCGTATATTCCTCGAAGATGTTGGTGAAATCGTGATGTCGCGTGGTGGCAAGGACATATGGCTTGTGAAGGCGATCACCCGGCACGAGGCCTTCCGGGACAGATGCCTGCCGGAGAAGATCTACGTGGTTGATTTTCCCGGCAGAGGACTTGGCGAGGAATTTCTGCTCAGCCGACAGTCCTGCGGACCTTAAAAATTCCTGATGATAAAAGAGGTGGGTCACGACATGATGCGCCTTTTTGAACGGATGTTCGACGGCAAGGTAGCGCAGTTTGTCATTCTCTGGGGCGGGCGCCCGCTTGACCTGCTGGACGCCAATCCGCCCCTCCAGCGGTCCGGGCTTCTCGACACCACCTATATAAAGCTCACCCGGGTTGAGGACGACGCGGGTTTTCGCGGCTGGAACATCGTGGAGAGCTCTTTTGTGGGTGAATGGTGGCCGGACGACACCTGGATTATCATGGAAGAATGCATCGCTTCGGGCCAAACACTAAACTATTTCGTTGAGGAGGCCTTACGGCATCACCGGCCCCAGAAGATATTCCTTTTTCCGGTTTGCGCCAGTCTCGAGGGTCTTGAGGGAATCTGCTCGATATGCAACGATCACGGCGTCGAACTTATCCCGGTTTTCAACGGGGCGCTCATTGAAGTGGCTGAAAAAGGGGTGTCACTGCCTTTCACCGACCTGGGCCTTCAACCCCGCACCATCATTACCCGGCACTTCTACCAGGATCTGCACGACCGCTATCAGGGGACACCGCTGTGCTGGGTGGGTGACATCGGCGACTCCATTTACAAACCCGAAGAGCATGTGATGGAGACGCTCGGCGATATGCTGGCAGTGGGAATGGACTTTGAGCGCGAAGACTTCTCGCTCTGGAGCCCGATCGTGCGTTCAGAGCAATTCCTCTCCCGGCTTCAGGACTCACACCCGGATACCTTCCAACAGGTGGGGCGCTATCTCAGCCCCTGATTGAGCGACAGCCGCTCAATCAGCTCATAAGATCAAGCATGTGTTACCTGAAGCTTTATCTCAATATTCCAGGATTCCAGGATTCCACCATTCCGGTATGTGGCAAGATGCCTTGGAATGGATGATAAGACAATAGCCTGTAGTTGGCTCTGAAGACCGATTCGGTTACCCGCCTTTTTCCTCTCTGCGATAGGGTTTCAGCAGACCCGCAGGAACCGCTGCCCGTCTGGAGACACCGATTAGTGCGACGATCGTTAAAAGATAGGGAATCATCAGGAAAATATGAAAGGGAATGACCAGCCCCACGCTCTGCAGCCGGAGCTGCAGTCCATCCAGGAAACCGAAGATAAGGGCTCCGATAGTGCCTTTGAGCGGGTCCCAGTTTCCAAAAATGACCATGGCAATCGCAACCCATCCGCGACCGCCGATCACCTCGATGAGAAACATGTTTTGATGGGCCAGGGTAAGAAAGGCCCCGCCGATCCCCATGAGGGCCCCGCCGGCAACCAGGCACAGGGTGCGGGTTAAGGTCACATTTACCCCCACGGTGTCGGCGACCACCGGATTTTCGCCGACCGTTCGGATCTTCAATCCGATTTTTGTTTTGTAGAGCAGAATCGACATGGCCGGTACCAGCAGCCAGGCGATATAGGTCAGTGAATATTGGGTGAAAAGGCCCGGGCCGATCACCGGAATTCTGGAAAGCATAGGCAGCGCCACCTGCTGAAACGGCTCGATAATCGGAGGCACGGTGGGGGCGCCAAAATGCAACCGATAGATGAACATGGCCAGGCCGCTTGCAAACAGCGTAATGCCCAGCCCCGAAACATGCTGGCTCAATCCCAGGTTCACGGAAAGCAATGCCATGAGCAGCCCTAAAAGCATGCCCACGCAGGCTGCGGCGAACACGCCAAACCAGATGGAGCCCGTGGAAAAAGTGAACAGAAATCCGGTCATGGCGCCCATCAGCATGATGCCTTCGATCCCCAGATTCAGTACACCGGCGCGTTCTGATAGAATCTCTCCCAGGGTTGCAAATATGATCGGGGTGGCCATTCGCATGGTTGCCCCCATGAGTCCTGAGATAAATGCGATATCTAAAATTTCACCCATTATTTGCGCATCACCCTGATTTTATATTCCGTAAAAAGCAGAAAAATAAGCATAACCATCAATGCCATTCCCTGGATAACTTCGGCGATATAGGTGGGAACGCCGGTCATGCGGCTCATGGTGTGGGCGCCCACAATAATCACACTGAAAAAGAGTGAGGAAAAAAGCACCCCCACCGGATGAAGGTTTCCCAGCATGGCGATCACTATCCCTGAATACCCGTATCCGGGAGAGATATCCATGATCAGCCGGTACTGAAGTGCACACAGTTCGCCTACCCCCGCCAGACCCGCCAGGCCGCCGGATATCAGCGCCGTCCACAGGATCACGGAGGTGGTATTAATTCCGCCGAAATGGGCCGCCCGGATGTTTATACCGACTGCCTTTGACCGGTACCCGAAGATGGTCTTTTTGTTAATGAACCATATGATCAATACAGCGGCAAAGGAGATAATGATACCCATATGAAAGCGCGACCGCGCCATCAGGATGGGATAGCGGGCGGCCTCGATGATTGCCGCGGATCGCGGCCAGCTGGAGCCGGGTTGCTGGAGCGGGCCGAAAAGCAGAGCCCCCATGATGTGGATCATCACATAGTTTAAAAGCAGGGTGGAAACCACATCATCTACTTTGAGCTTTGTTTTCAGAAGTGCCGGAATCGAAGCCCAGATGCCCCCCCCCAGGAACCCCGCGATAATGATCGTCGGCAATACCATCACTGCCGGGAAACTGCCCATGTGAACACCAAAAACCGTGGCGGTCAGTGCGCCGGCAAGGAGCTGACCCTCGGCGCCGATATTCCAGAATTTGGCCCTGAAGGCAAACGCCACCGCCAGGCCTGTCAATAACAGGGGGCTGGCTTTTACAAAGGTTTCTAAAAGGTTGTAGCGGGTTCCCAGCGCGCCGTAAAACAGATAAAAATAAGACTTCCAGAGATGCCCGCCGGCCAATAGAATCGGAATGGCAGAAAGAATCAGCGTCACGAGAATGGCCGCAATCGGGATAACAATTTTTGCCCAACCCGGCAACGGTTCACGTTTTATGATTCGGAATCGGATCACGCTTTTACTCCGCTCATCCAAAGGCCGATCTGTTCGCGTGAAGCCGTCGCCCCCGGGGCATCTCCCATAATTTCTCCTTCAAACAACACGACGATACGGTCGCTCAGCGCAAATATTTCATCCAGATCTTCTGAAAACAGAAGGATACCCGCGCCTCTTTCCCTTTCCTGCAGAATTCTCTGGTGGATATACTCCATGGCACCCACATCGAGGCCGCGTGTGGGCTGCGAAGCGATGATCAGCGACGGTTCTCCGGCCAGCTCCCTGGCCAGCATAACCTTTTGCAGGTTGCCGCCGGAGAGACTTTTGGTGACCGCATCGCGGCCGGCGGTTTTGATGCCGTATCTTTTTATAAGATCGTCACTGTACTGATGAATTTTTTGCGATTTCATCAGCCCGTAACGATGAAAATCAGCCGAAGAATGATTTTCTAAAATGAGGTTCTCCTCAACGGAAAGATCCATCAGCAGCCCGGTGTCGATGCGGTCCTCCGGTATTCTTCCCATATTCGATTTAATTGACGCTGTCGGGCTTCCAAATTTAAGGGGTTTGTCGTTTATTTGAATTTTACCGTCTGTCGGAGGGCGTATCCCGAAAAGCACCTCGCAGAGTTCTTTCTGGCCGTTTCCGGAAATTCCGGCCATTCCCAGAATTTCATTCTGCCGCACAATCAAATCAAGATTCTTTAAGGCCGCAAGTTTTTTGTCATTTAACGCATTGAGGTTTTTGATTTTAAGAACGGGCTCACCAGGAGGGAGTTCTTTCTTTTCGATGTTCTCCAGAAGCTCCCGGCCCACCATCAGATTGGCCAATTCTCTGGCATTGGTTTCGGCGGTCCGGCGTTCCGCCACCACCTGGCCGTTTCGCAAAACCACGATGCGGTCTGAAATGTCCATGACTTCATTTAGCTTGTGGGATATGAAAACTACCGATCGGCCTTCTTTGACAAGCGACCTCAGGGTATTGAACAGGTCTGCGGTTTCAGCCGGGGCGAGCACCGCCGTGGGTTCGTCCATGATGAGAATGTCCACGTTTCTGTACAAGGCTTTGAGAATTTCAACTTTTTGCTGCTCGCCCACCGACAGGGTCCACACCCGGGCTTCAGGATCGATCTGAAGGCCGAAACGTTCCTGCAGCTCAAGAAGCCCCTGCCGGGCTGATTTAAGGTCCAGAAAAATGCCTTTGCCCGAATCCGCACCCACAATGATATTTTCCAGCACGGTTTGAGAGGGAACCAGGGCAAAGTGCTGATGAATCATGCCCACGCCGCGGGAAATCGCATTTTTGGGAGAGGAAAGGTCGGCTTTTTCACCTTTTATAAAAATCTCTCCCTCATCACAGGTGTAGTAGCCAAAAAGGATATTCATCAGCGTCGTCTTGCCCGCTCCATTTTCACCCAGCAGTGCACAAATTTCCCCTGCATAAAGATCGAAAGAAACATCCTTATTGGCCGTAACGTCTAAAAAACGTTTCGTGACGGAAGACATCCTTACGACCGCCTGGTCATTGTTTACCATCCATAACCTCGGGGTGGTGGTTTTTAAAAAA
>CBDUUO010000240.1:0-5275 GCA_965370395.1 uncultured bacterium | reverse complement strand
CTTTTCCCATTCAACATTCGATGTTGGACGTTCGATGTTCGATGTTCATTTTTTTTCACTAAACCTTCCACAGTCCCCCAGAGTATAAATAACTTAGCGCTAATGGGGTTTATCCCCGCCCGCTTAGTGGGCTTATCTGAAGATTGGCGTCAAATCAAGAAGGAATCAGCAGAAAGTCAGGAATGGACATTTTATCTTGGAGGGATGGGATATTTGGTAGTGCGCGTTTCGAGTTCCGGGTTGCGGGTAAGGAGCGAACGCAAAGAAAACGCGCAACTCGTAACCCGCAACACGTAACTTCAGAGTTTGACAAACGAGGTTATTCTTTGACCACAAAATGGACCCGTCTGTTCTTTGCGCGGGCTTTTTCGGTTTTGCCGGTATCAATGGGGCGTTCTTTGCCGAAACTGACCGCTATGAGCCGCCACCTGTCGATGCCTTCTTTAATTAAAAACGACTTTACTTCACCTGCGCGGCGATCTCCAAAAGCAATGTTGGTTTCCCTGGAACCGCGTTCGTTGGTATGGCCTTCGATAATAACCGAGATATCCGGGTATTTTTTTAAAAAATCAGCTTTGCGTTTTAAAATCGCGCGGGCTTCCGGCGGCAGACGATAGCTTCCTTTCTGAAAATAAACATCTTCATACATAAACTTAATTTTAGCCGCCTGAAACTCCCGTTGCTCGGCTTCCTTTCTTTGACGTTCTGCCTCAAATTCCTTCTGAAGGTCTGAATCAGCCCTTTCTGTTTTTATTTTCGATTCTTTTTTGACAACCGTCGTCTTTTTAGAGCAGGCCGATAGGACCACCAGGCTCGGGATCATCAGTAAAAGGATTAAACCCGTTCGCAATGTCTTGTGCATGTTCTTCTCCTTGAAATAATTGGCAACTTATCTAAAAGCTGGTTAATCAACTTTGTATGATAGTTTTTACTCCTAAATTACTTAGATTATAGTATAAAAACGGACGAAAGTAAATTATATTAATTCGCCGTGTACAGTTATCTGTTTGTACGTTACGGCAAAATCGTTTTTTTTAAAAAAAAATGATGAATTCGTAAAAAGTCGAATTCATCAAGTGTTTGGTGTTTGGTATGAAATAGATGATGCTATATCGGCATGTTAGAATACTAAACACTAAACACCAAATACAAAACACACTCGTAAAAAGGTTGCTTTTCTGACTTTTTACGAGATTATCAAAAAAATGTTCAAAAAGAGCTTGACACACCCTTTATCCCTGTTATAGTTCATGCTATGAACCAAACTGCGAATAGAAATTCAATGGACTATACGGTCGAGGTTTCGGAATATCAATTGAAACAATTTCAAGAGCTTATACTGAAATTGTACCAATGCTGCCAGGAGCGCATGCAGTATCAATGCGAGCGCTTCGGGTTACCGGATGCCGAATTCAGGTGTCTGATGCTGTTTGGAGAAGAGCGTTATCTTACGGCCAAAGGGATCGCGCTTAAAATGAATGTGGTTAAAAGCCGCGTATCCAAAATTATTGAAGGATTGCTTAAAAAGAAATTGGTTCAACGCATCAAGGATCCGGAGGACTCCAGGGTCAGTCTGCTCAGCCTGACACCTGAAGGGAATAAAAAACTAAATGATATCAATGAGTTTTCAAATAATGTCCACTATCAGGTGTTGATGCAGATGGCGCCTGACCAGCGCAAGGCGGCTTTGACCAATCTCGACATTCTAAAAGCTTCGATGGAAGCTGTAAAAGAAATGATGGTGTGAATTATTTGTTTTGACGGGCTCGGCTGGTAGAATTATTGAATAAATTGATAAACTTAAAAGGAATATATTTTTTGGGATAAACGTTCATAGTATAAACTAAAACTCACAAAAAAATGGATAAGTTACTATAATTACATCTTAAAAAAGGTTAATACCCACAACTAAAGGAGGCTAATCATGGATATGCAAAATATCGAAAACCAATTCACAGAGCTCAAGTCTCAGGTGGCGGCTCTGGAGAAAAAAACCGTGGAAGACAAGCTTTCAATGGTGGTGTTCAGCGGAGATCTTGACAAAATTATTGCCGCTTTTGTTATCGCCACCGGTGCCGTCGCCATGGGGATGGATGCGGTCATGTTTTTCACCTTCTGGGGGACCCCGGTTCTCAGAGACGCCAAGAAGAGCGTGGGCGGCAAAGACATCTTCGGTAAAATGTTCGGCACCATGCTGCCCAAAGGGATGGGCCAGGTAAAGCTTTCCAAAATGAACATGGGAGGCATGGGTACGGCCATGATGAAATCTTTGATGAAAAAGAAGAACGTGGCCTCCCTGGAGCAATTTCTGGAAATGGCGGAAGAATTAGGCGTGCGCATCTTTATCTGCGAAATGACTATGGATCTGATGGGATTTAAAAGAGAAGAAATGATTGATTATAAAAATTTGACATTTTGCGGTGTTGCCAAATTCCTGGAAGAGGCGGCTAACAGCAAGATTCAATTGTTCATCTAGAACCTATCTCCAAAATGCATCTAACGTCCAATAGCTTCGTTGTGAGCCTCCTTAAAATGCTCACATACTTGCCGTGTATGCTGCGCTTTTTCGTCGGCTCACGCCTTGCTCTTGGACGTGATCTACTATTTTTTAGATAGGTTCCAATCTGATTAGGAGGCAAAAATGAGTGATGATATCAAAGTTGATAAGGTATTTGATTTAAAAGGACTGCCATGTCCGATGCCAGTTGTTAAAGTCAGCAAGGGAATCAAAGAAGTTGAGATCGGCCAGGTGATAGAAGCCCAGTCTACGGATCCGGGCTCGTTAACGGATTTTCCGGCCTGGGCCCGAACCAGCGGTAATGAAATCTTAAAAACTGATCAAGAGGATGATGTTATAAAGTTTTATATCAAACGCAACGCCTAAACCTGTTAACGGGAGGTAACGTTGGATACGCTGTATTACATCATACTGGTGCCGATGGTCTATGTCGCTTTTGCAACGTTTTTTATCGGCACCGCTGTCCGTTTGATAAAAATCTTTCGAGAACCCAGCCATCCGGCCACCCTGCAGATCTATCCTGAGAAAAAACCCAGGTGGCTGTGGGCGCTGCATGACACGTTTTTGTTTCCGACGGTCCGCAAACACAAACCAATGCTGTGGCTCTTTTTGATGGCCTTTCACATCTGCATCCTGCTTCTGATTATCGGTCATCTGGAACTTTTTGGTGAAATCGAAACGCTTCAATTCATTCCCCATGAAATATTTCTGGGCCAGGGGTTTGTGGGTCTGATCGCATCCATCGCGCTGCTTTATTTTTTATTTCGCCGTTTTATTTCGCCGGTGCGGGAACTCTCGGTTCCGGAAGATTATTATCTGCTGATTTTGCTGTTTCTGATCGTTCTTTTTGGCAGCCAGATGGATTGGGCCCGCCGATGGTATGCCTATGAGGAACTTGCGGTCGAACAGTATCGGGACTACCTTTCGAGTCTATTATTCTTTCGACCGGAGTTGCCTGTAGAGGTCACGGACACGGGCCATTCCTTTATGCTGGTGTTGCATATCTTTTTCGCCAACTTGTTTCTGATGTTTTTTCCGTTCAGCCAGAGTATGCATTCGTTTTTATCGCTGCCTATGAATAAGCTCAGACGGGGATAGGAACCAGGTGTCAGTGTTCAGGTGTCAGGTGTCAGGAACCAATAGGTGTCAGGTGTCAGGTTTCAGAGGACAGAGGTCAGACGACAGCGATTGTGACTCGAGTAGGGCCGGCCTCTGTGCCGGCTATCAAAAGGCAGCCGCGGAGGGCTGCCCTACGCTGCCTTCTGTTTTCTGTCCTCCGTCATCTGTTTACTGACACCTGACACCTGACACCTGAAACCACAAATATGGAAAAACGGAATCAATTTATATCAGTGATAATTGTTACCCATTAAGACTAATTACTGCCAAGGGGCATATGATTATGGATCAAAAAACACGAGATGATTTGCTCAAGCTTTTTCAAAGCAAATTAAATGAAGCCATGCGATTTTATCTGGAAACCTGCACTCGCTGCGGGGTGTGCACCGAGGCCTGTCATGTGTATGCTTCCATGGGGCAGGTTAAATATATCGCCGCCTATCGGGCCGAAATTGTGCGGCGCCTTTACAAAAAATATTTCAAAGGGCGCGGTAAAGTGTGGCCGTCAGTGGGAGAAGCCAAAGAGCTCAGTGAAATGGCCCTGGAAGAGCTTTATGAGGCGGCTTACTCGTGTACCGGATGCCGGCGGTGTATGGTCTACTGTCCGTTTGGCATCGATACCCAGATGCTGATGTCCATTGCCAAATTGCTACTGGTCGGCGCCGAAACGGAACCCGAAATCCTAACCCTGCTGGCCGATACCTCCGTTGAAAAAGGCAAATCCATCGATCTGTTTAAAGACAGCTTTATGCAGGGCATCAAAAGACTTGAAACGGAAGTGGTTTCAAAATGGAAATTAGAAGCAGGGGAAACCGCTATTCCGGTGGATGTAGAGGGTGCGGACCTGCTTTATGTCGCTCTGGCCGGAGCGCATTCGATCATTCCGGCGGCTGCCATTTTCAATGCCGCCGGTGAAAGCTGGACTTTGAGTTTTTTTGAGGCTGTTAATTTCGGTGCCTTTGTGGGCGATCCCACCAAAACCAAATTGATTTTAGACCGGATTGTCAATGAAGCCAAGCGGCTCAAGGTTAAAGAGGTCTGTATCTGCGAATGCGGGACGGCTTACCGGGTCATGAAACAGCTTACCGGGGAGCAGCCGTTTAAGGTCAGCTCGATTACCGAAGTGCATGCCCGCTATATCCGGGAAGGGCGCTTCAAACTGGATAAAACCAAACTGGAAGGTGCCGTCACCTATCATGACCCCTGCCAGATCGCCCGCAACGGCGGCGTGATGGATGAACCGCGCTATATTCTGAAACATCTAACGGATGATTACCGGGAACTTACCGATGAACCGCGCTACAATTGGTGCTGCGGCGGCGGTGGTGGTCTGGTCGCCATGGGGGAAGACACCCTGGACTTTCGCATGAAATCTGCCAGAGTCAAAGTCGATCAGGTCAACGTAACGGGGGCAAAAACCCTGGCGACCGCCTGCGAGAACTGTCACGCTCAGCTAAGCGATTTAAATAATCACTATAAGATGGGCGTCGAGGTAAAGTTTTTGAGTTCCATGATTGCCGATGCGTTAGTGCAGGACGCGCAGCCCTAAAGCACCCGGTGTCGGATTACAAGGGCGCCTTAGAGTCTTAGTTGTGAATTCTTGTGTCCTCCAGAGGCGGATCTACGACATTTTGTGCA
>CBDUUO010000239.1:0-5281 GCA_965370395.1 uncultured bacterium | reverse complement strand
TTTATTGGTTTTATTGGTTTAATTAGTTGTATTTGTTAAAGCGAACCAATTGAACCAATCGAACTAATCCAACCAATGGAACAAGTCGTTTATCCTTGAACCCCTGTACGTGTATCTGTACCTGGACAACTTCAGTGTTGCAAAACAGTTTTCGATGGATATAATACTTTTAGTAAAATAAAATGGGTGCCATGCCCGTTGGGCCATTGCGGGCTTTATAAAGGAGGGATGCATGAACAAACACCATCTATGTTTAAAAATAGCAGTAATTTTGATTTTTGCGGCAAACTTCATGGTGGCTAACGCAGGCGATGTAGATCCCAAATTGATGAAGGGCTGGGAGGTCGGCAGCGAATACAACCAACACTATGACGTTAGAGAATTCGAAAAATTAAGGGTCTGGTTTTTGCGGGCCAAAGAAGTCATACCCATGCCGGGTATGTCACCGGCAACCGTTATCGAAGTGCTCGAGGGGGCTGAAGTTATTGAAGTTCAGCTGTGTCCCACCTGGTATCGAAAACCCAGCGAAATCATGCTCAAAAAAAATGAACGGATCAAAATAAAAGGCGTCTGGGCCGAGATTAACGGCAAAGATGTTTTCATGGCTTCAAAGATAAAAAAAGATCCCAATTTTGAGATTCTCAAAGTCCGCCTTAGCAGTGATGGTACACCTTTTTGGACGATGACACCCGAACAGCTTGCCTGGGAAACGCTGTCAGATGAAGAACAAGAAGCACGAATAGCAAAAGGCGAAAAGCCACCACAGACAAAATCTCAGTAAAAAATAGAGACGATGACGAACCGAGAATGGAATCCCGGCGAACTGCTCAAGGTGTCCGGGTACTTCTGGAAGACCTGCACCCTGCATGCAGCCGTTAAACTGGATGTATTTACCTGCCTGGGCGAGGGGCAGTTGTCAAGCGAAGAAGTGTCGGACAGGCTAAAGGCTTCGTCCAGAGGCGTGGAACGGCTTCTCAATGCTCTGGTGGCCATGGAACTGCTGACAAAGGCAGATGATAAATACTTCAACACGTCTTCTGCCAAAGAATTTCTTTCCAAAGACTCCCCAAAATATCTCGGCAATATAATTATGCATCACCATCATCTGGTCCAATCCTGGTCGCAGCTGGATCAGTGCGTTCAATCCGGTCAGGCGATTCGTGAGCGGTCCTCCTTCAGCGATGAAGAATGGAGAGAAAGCTTTTTAATGGGCATGTTTAACATGGCCATGAATATGGCTCCCATGCTCATTCCTAAAATTGATATTTCCTCCCGCCGGCATCTGCTTGATCTGGGGGGCGGTCCCGGCACCTATGCGGTTCATTTTTGCCGCCACAATCCGCAATTAAAAGCCACGGTTTTTGATTTGCCCACCACCCGGCCGTTTGCCGAAAAAACTATTGAGCGCTTTGATCTGTCGGATCGGATTGATTTTCGGGGTGGCAGTTACCTGAAGGATGATATCGAGGGCCGTTACGATGTGGCCTGGCTTTCCCACATCCTGCACGGTGAAGGTCCGGAGGGTTGCAAAAAAATTATTCAAAAAGCGGTTGCCGCGCTGGAACGGGGTGGAATCATCATCATTCATGATTTTATCCTCGATAATTCCATGGACGGCCCCCTTTTTCCGGCCCTTTTTTCCCTCAATATGCTGCTGGGAACCGATTCCGGACAGGCGTATTCAGAACAGCAGCTCATGGACATGCTGGCCGACGCCGGCGCAAAGGATATCCAGCGTCTTGCGGTCCAAACCCCCAACGACTCCGGTATCATCACCGGAATTATTTAATTCCAAGACATAAAAAAATATGTGGAAACTCTTGAGCCACTTTTGTCCTTTCAGTCTTTTATCGTTAATATCAGGCTTTCTTTTTATCAAACCGTTAGCTTCCAAATGAGCTAAAATCCTGGCTTAGAATATATGTCAAGCTGAAGCAATTCTTGACAATTGATGAGCTAAATGCTTTTTTTGATCTTTGAGGTTGATGGGCCCTTATCGGGGGGCGCCGGACAAATGAAAGGAGCAAAATTGCCAATGGCAGAAAAAGCCTTTGAACCGGTCAGCATAATGGGGCAGCAGATTTTCGGGCTGCCGGTTGATCGCGAAACCCTGTTTTCCAATCACAAAAAAATATATAAAAAGCGTATTGAAAATCGGCAGCGCAAACTTATTGTCAAATTACCCTTTCTCAAACCCTTTTTAAAAACAGGCGAGAAGATTCTGCTGGTTTCGACCGGGTATTCGCCGATAACTTCCCTGGCCCAATATGCAACCGGCTTCTTATTCGTTTATCTTAAACGGTCGCTGTTTGTATTTACCAATCATCGAATTTTTCATGTACCCACAACCCCGAATTACAAATTCAAACAGTCCATCTCTCAGATTTTCTATGCCGGATGCCAATCCATTGAGCTAAAGGGCGGGACCCTGGTTGTTAAGTATGCAAAACTCGGCAAAATGGAAAAGTTTAGGGCCATTGCGCTGTCTGAAAGAAAAAAAATCAGGGTATTGCTCAAACAAATGCCACATTCAGGGACCAAAAACCAGTTGGGCGAACGCTTTCACCTCTGCCCGCAGTGCACCCGGCCGCTGACAGCCGCAAAATATGTCTGCGAGTCCTGTCAGTTAAAGTTTAAAAATAAAATCGTTGCCTATATTCTGGCCATTCTTTTTCCGGGAGGCGGTTATTTTTATATCCGCCATTATTTACTCGGGCTGCTCGATGCCATAGTCGAAATTTTCCTGCTGCTTTACATCGCCATGACCCTGGAAGACGCGCTCAACAAGGTTGAAGGCAGCATGGTCGATATGTTGGTGCTTGGCGCCATTTTTGTGGCCGTCAAAATCATCTCTGTTATTCATTCCACTCATTTTATTGAAGAATTTATTCCCAGAAAAAAAGAGATCCAGGCCAATCCCGCCGCCGCGAAACCCCGGCCGGAAAACCAAAATCGGAAAACAGATAACGGCAAATAAAAACGGGTAAACAAAGGCCTTACGCTTGAACTTCTTTAAGCCTTTTTAATCTGATTATTTTATTTATAGCGGTTGTCAAAAATTTGTTCCAATAATCTGTCATTGCGAGGAGCTTCGCGACGAAGCAATCTTTTGGAAAACCTGAGAGATTGCTTCGCTTCGCTCGCAATGACTTTTGATAGATTCGCTAAGTCAATCGGAACATATTTTTGGCGATTACTATAGAAGCTGTCTCAAAAATAGTAGATTACGCCCAAGGGCAAGGCGCAAAGGGATTCAAAAGTGGAGCATACACGTTAGTATTCGAGTATTTTGAATCCCTTTGCAACACAGCCCTTGGGCGTTAGATGCATTTTTGAGACAGTTTCTACTTATTCCACGAGAACAACGCGGCCCCCAGGGTTAAAAAACCCAGCGTCATCAACGAAAGAATCATAATTTCCGGGCCGACGTCGATCAAACCGGCGCTGTCGTGCATGACCTTGCGGGCGGCGGTGAGCATGTGGGTTAGCGGAAAAATCTTTGCGAAACTTTTAATCCACCCCGGTGCGCCTTCCAGCGAAAACCAGACCTCGGATAAAAACATCATCGGCCAGGAGATAAAGTTTAAAATTCCCGTGGTAAATTCCTCACTGGTTCCCCTGGAAGCCAGCACCAGACCCAGGGCTGTCAGACTCAGGCTGCCGAGAAAGAAAATGATAAATAAATCGATATAGGAGCCCTGCACATTGAATGAAAAGATTAGATCACAGCCGGTCCAGACGATCACGAGGGTAAACATGAGCAGAAAAATTCGTGAAATGGCCTGGGCCGTTATGTACTCAAAGGCCGTTAAGGGAGTGACCTTCAGTCGCTTTAACACACCGTTTTTGCGATAGCGTACCACAACATATCCAACGCCCCAGAGCGCGCTGAACATCATGTTCATCGCCAGAATGCCCGGAAACAGCCAGTCAATATAGCGGATTGCGCTTCCCTGAATTTCTTTTTTTTCAGCGTTGAGCTCGCTTTCGGGTGGAATCAGGCTGGCTTTAAACATTTGCTCGACAACATATCCTTTGGGCGAAGCATCGCTGATCCAGTATTGATGGGGTCCATCGCCGGCTTTTAACAAAAAATCAATGCGGTGGTGCTTTAGTTTTTCCAGGCCTGCCCCGGCATTTGAAAATCCGATAAATTTGAGATAGTTCATATCTTTAAAACGCTGCGGGATGTTGAGCCTCTCAATGGAGACCTGCTCTGACTCGGATGGAAATATGCCGATTTTATATTCAGTATAGCTTTTACCGCCGAAGATAATTCCGAACCCGGCGACCAGCAGAAAGGGAAATATAAAGTTCCAGCCGAAAGCCGAACGGTCGCGGAAGAACTCAAGATTTCTGGCCTTTAAAATGGACCACAGCCGTTTAAAGCTCATGATTATTCTCGCAGTTTACGTCCGGTTAAATTTAAAAACACCGTTTCCAGATTGGGCGACCGAATCGTGATATCGGATAAATCGACACCATGGGTGATGAGTTGCTCCAGACATTGATTGACATCATCGGTTTTAATCTCGATGGTGTCTTTGACTTCTCGAACCGGCAGCGGGAAACCATCGGTCTCAAGCGCAAAACGATGCCGGGGCAGGACGACGGTAATTCCCCGGCTGTACTGTCGAATGAGCTCAACCGGTGTTCCCTGGGCGATAATTTTGCCGTAATCCATAATGGCCACTTCATCACAGAGATACTGCGCTTCTTCCATGTAATGGGTGGTCAGAATGATGGTTTTGCCTTCGGCCTTAATTCCCTGAATCAGATCCCATAAATTGCGACGGGCCTGGGGATCCAGTCCGGTCGAAGGCTCATCTAAAAAGAGCAGCTCGGGCCGGTTAATCAAGGCCAGGGCCAGCAGGAAACGCTGGCGTTGCCCGCCGGATATTTTGTCATTGTATTGATCCAGAAATTCAGCCAGCCGGCACAATCTCACAAGCTCTTCGACGGTAGCGGTCTTCGTGAAAAAGCTTTGAAACGTTTCCAATGTTTCACGAACCGTCAGAAAATTTAACAGGGCCGTACTCTGAAACTGAATGCCAACCTCTTCTCTGAATGATGGCCTGCGGGGTGCGCCCTTGTATAAAATCTCACCGGCTGTCGGCGGGATGACGTCTTCAATGACTTCAATCGTGGTGGTTTTGCCGGCGCCGTTCGGGCCCAGCAGACCGAAACAGATCCCCTGCCGGAGGGCAAAGCTGATCCCGTCAACCGCGACCATCTGATGGTATTTTTTTACCAGATTTTTTACTTCGAGGATGGCATCCAT